>JAUQOX010000050.1 GCA_030550695.1 Gemmatimonadota bacterium
CTTCCAGGAGCACCAGGGCCTCCACCAGGGCTTCCGCCCCCACCTCGGCCAGGCGTTCCGCCAGCTCGCTGGCCGTATCCTCGGGCCCGATGGGCTCCTTCACCTGGAGCAGGATGGGACCGGCGTCCATGGCCTCCACCATGCGCATCACCGTCACCCCCGTGACCTCCAGCCCCCGGAGAATGGCCCAGGGGATGGGGGCCGCCCCCCGAAGCTCGGGGAGGAGGGAAGCGTGGAGGTTGATGGAGCCCCGGGGGGGGAGGGAAAGGACTTCGGGTCGGAGGATGTGGCCGTAGGCCACCACCACCGAGATCTCCGGGTCCAGCGCCCGCAACTCGGCCAAGAAGGCGTCTCCCCTGGGCTTTTCGGGGGTCAAGACCCGGTACCCCTCCTCCAGGGCCGCCTCCCGCACCGGTGACGGCGTCAGACGCCGCCCCCGCCCCGCCGGACGGTCCGGCTGGGTCACCACCCCCACGACCTCATGACCCTCCTCGCCCAAGGCCAGAAGGGACGGGATGGCGAATTCAGGGGTACCCCAGAACAGGATCCTCAGGACGCCACCTCCTCGGCCTGGAGTCGCTGCCATTTCTTGAGGAGGAGTTGCCTCTTGAGGGGGCTCAACCGGTCGATGAACAGGATCCCGTCCAGGTGATCCAGTTCGTGCTGGAGGGCCCGGGCCATCAGACCCGAGGCCTGTACGATCCGGGGTTCCCCCTTGGGGGTGAAGCCCTCCATGACGACGGACTCCGGCCGCTCCACCACCTCTTCCACCCCCGGGATGCTGAGACATCCCTCCGCCGACCGGGCGGTCTTCCTGGAGGCCTCCACCAGTTTCGGGTTCACCAGGGCGAAGGGCCCCAGACCCTCCTCGTCGGCCTCCCCCAGGTCCAGGACCATGACCCGCAGGGAAACCCCCACCTGGGGAGCGGCCAGGCCGATTCCCCGGGCGTGGTACATCGTGGCGAACATGTCCTGGACCAGCCGATCCAGTTCGGCGTCGAAGGAAGACACCTCCTCGGCCCTCTTACGGAGCACCGGATCGCCCAGGATGCGGATCTCACGGATGGGCACGGCGGATCTCCTCACGGTAGCGTGCCGGGAACCGGGGGCACCGGGCCCCTGGCCGGTGGGTCCTCCTCAGCGTCCTCCCCCTTCCCCGGCCCCACCCTGGAGCACCTGGGCGATGCGGGCCCGCTGCACCACCAGGCGGGTGTTCTCCGCCGTCTTGATGGTGAGCCGATCGTCCTGGACGTGGACCACGGTGCCGATGATCCCGCCGGCCGTCACCACCTCGTCCCCCTTCTTGATCTGTTCCAGCATCCGCCGGTGCCGCTCCTGTTCCTTCCGCTGGGGCCGGATGAGGAGGAAATAGAAGATGGCGAAGATGGCCATCATCTGGACGAGGAAGATGAAGGTGGCGTTTCCTCCCTCCCGGGGGACCGCCAACATGGCCAACAGTACCGGGTGCACGATGGGCTCCAAGGTCGAAGGAGGTCTGGACTTCGGGGCTCCGGCTGAAAGCTAACATGGCAAGGGAAGGGAGAAAGGGGAAAGGACCGAGGGGAAGGAAGGCCCAGCTCAGGGCGCCGTCAGAGGGGGCGGACGCGGCGGCCGGACGGGGCCAGCGCCGGCACCGCCCTCTGCCGTCATCCTTCCCTGCCTTTTTCGAACCGCAGGAGCCAGTCCCGGCTCCAGGACTCGAAACTGCCCTCCAGAATCCTGGCCCGGGCCTCGGCCGCCAGGGCCAATAGGAACCGAAGGTTGTGAAGGGTGAGGAGACGGTGGGCCAGCCATTCCCCTGCCACCACCAGGTGCCGGAGGTAGGCCCGGTCGAAGCGGCGGCAGGTGTAGCAGTCGCATGTCTCGTCCAAGGGACGGGTATCCAGCTTGAAACGGGAGTGCTTGAGGTTGACCTGGCCCTCGCCGCGGCTCCACGCCGTTCCATGGCGGGCATTGCGGGTGGGAGCGACGCAGTCGAACAGGTCGCATCCCAGGGCTACGGCCCGGAGCAGGTCGGCGGGGTACCCCACCCCCATGAGGTACCGGGGGAGGCCGGCCGGGAGTTCGTGGTGGAGCACGGCCAGGGTGCGCCACATGTCTTCCTTGGCCTCCCCCACGCTGAGCCCTCCGATGGCCAGCCCCTTCCATTCCCCCACCGACATCACGTCCCGAGCCTGCTGGCGGCGGAGGTCCTCGTACACGTTCCCTTGGAGCACCGGGAACAAGGTCTGGCGGGGACCCTCCTCCTCCGCCTGGAGCTCTCCGAAGCGGTCCCGGCACCGGAGGAGCCAGGCCAAGGTCCGGGCGTTGGCCTTCTCCACCTCGCTTCGGGAAGCCCCGCCGGGAGGGCACTCGTCGAAGGCCATGACCACATCGGCCCCCAGGGCCCTCTGGATCTCCATGACCCGCTCCGGCGTGAAGAAATGGCGGGAGCCGTCCAGATGGCTCTGGAACTCCACCCCGTCCTCCCGGATCTTTCGAATGCGGGCCAGGGAGAAGACCTGGAACCCGCCCGAGTCCGTGAGGATGGGACCTTCCCAACGCATGAAGGCATGGAGCCCCCCCAAGGCCCGGACCACGTCGGGCCCCGGGCGAAGGAACAGGTGGTAGGTGTTGGCCAGCACCATACGGGCCCCCACCTCCGCCACCTCTTCGGGCGTCAGGGTTTTCACCGTGCCTTGGGTACCCACAGGCATGAAGGCTGGGGTGGGGACCGGACCGTGGGGGGTTTGGAAGGTTCCCGCCCGGGCCGCTCCTTGGGCCGCATGGAGCTCGAAGGAGAAGGGCTCCGGCCCCGCAACGGATGGAGCGCCGTCCCGCTGCGCTGCTCCGACCCCCCCAAGCAGGGATGTCCCGGCCCCGCTGTCGGGAGATCCCCCGAGGCCGTCGTTCACAGGCTTTCCGCAATCGCCCTTCGCGGGTCTGCCTGGATCCCCGTTCCCGGCTTTTCCCGGGCCGGCGGTCATAGGATCACCATGGCGTCACCGTAGGAGTAGAAGCGATACTCCGCGGCGACGGCGGTCCGGTAGGCGTACATGATGGTCTCGTAGCCGCCGAAAGCAGCCACCAACATGAGCAGGGTGGACCGAGGGAGGTGGAAGTTGGTCACCAGCCGGTCCACGGCTCGGAACCGATAGGGGGGACGGATGAACAGGGTGGTTTCGCCGGAGCCCGGCCGCACCCGCCCGTCTTCGTCCGCCAGGGTTTCCAGGGTCCGCACCACCGTCGTTCCCACGGCCCAAACCCTTCCCCCCCGGGCCCGGGCCGCGTTCACCGCCGCGGCCGCCGGGGGGCTCACCTCGTAGCGCTCGGCATGGAGGGTCTCGGGGATCGGTCCCCCCTCGTCCAGAGGCCGGAAGGTCCCCACCCCCACGTGGAGGACCAGCCGCACGACCTCCACTCCCAGGCCCTCCACCTCCTCCAGAAGCTCGCGGGTGAAGTGGAGGCCTGCGGTGGGGGCCGCCACCGAGCCGGGCACCCGGGCGTACACCGTTTGATACCGCTCCCGGTCCAGGGCTTCGTCGTCCCGCTCCAGGTAAGGGGGCAGAGGGATTCGCCCGTGGCGTTCCAGGGCCAGGTCCACCGGCTCTTCCGTGACCAACCGCACCACCCGGCCCCCACCGGGCGTGGAATCCAGGATCTCCACCTCGAAGCCTTCCGCCACCACCACCCGTCTGCCGGGCTTCAGCTTGCCCCCGGGGCGGACCAGGGCCTCCCAGACCCTGGCCTCGCCGGGGCCGGGGGCGGCGGGCCGGCCTCGGTCCCCCCCTCCGTCCCCGCCGGACCGTACCCCGGCCAGGGGCCGGAGCAGGAAGACCTCCACCTCCGCCCCGGTGGGTTTCCGCCCCAGGAGCCTCACCGGCAGGACCCGGCTTTCATTGAGGACCAGGACGTCTCCGGGTTCCAGAAGACGGGGAAGGTCGCGAAACCGGAGGTGCCGAAAGTCCCCCCCCCGGCGGTCCACCACCAACAGGCGGCTCTCGTCGCGCCGCTCCGAGGGGTAGCGGGCAACGAGGTGCCGGGGAAGGGGATAGTCGTAGTCGGAAATCCGGAGGCCCCGGGGCGGGCCCGAATGCCGGCCGGCCGTCTTCATGGGACCGGAACCCGGCGGAATCCCTGGCCCACCCCCCGAGGCCGCCGCCCGAGCCTTCTCTGCCCGGCCCTCATTCGCCGAAAAGGGTCGGTTGGGAGCCTGCAGGACCTGAGGGCTTGACGTAGCCCAGGTGCCGGAAGGCCCGGGGGGTTGCCTCCCGCCCCCGGGGCGTTCGGACCAGGAAGCCTTCCTGGATGAGGAACGGCTCATAGACCTCTTCCAACGTGGAGGTGTCCTCGCCCAGGGCCACCGCCAGGGAGTTCAGCCCCACCGGCCCTCCGTCGAACTTCTCGATGATGGTCTTGAGGATGCGGGCGTCCATCTCGTCCAAACCGTACTCGTCCACGTCCAGGAGAGCCAACGCTTCCCGGGCCACCTCCTGGTCGATGACCCCCCGGGCTCGGACCTGGGCATAGTCCCGAACCCGACGGAGGAGGCGGTTGGCCACCCGGGGGGTACCCCGTGCCCGCCGCGCCAGCTCCATGGCCCCTTCTTCGGTAGCCTTGATCCCCAGAATATCCGCACTCCGGCGGATGATGAGGGCCAGGTCCTCCGGAGGGTAGTAGTTCAACCGCTGCACGATCCCGAAGCGGGCACGCATGGGGGCGGTCAACAGGCCGAAACGGGTGGTGGCCCCCACCAGGGTGAACCGCTCGATCTTGAGGGTCATGGTCTGGGCCCGAGGTCCCTCCGACAGGCGGATCTCCACCTTGAAGTCCTCCATGGCCGGATAGAGGAACTCCTCGATGATGGGTCGGAGGCGGTGGATCTCGTCGATGAAGAGGATGTCCCCTTCCCTCTGGCTGGTCAGGATCCCCACCAGGTCCGCCGGTTTCTCCAGAACGGGTCCAGAGGTGGTCTTCAGGTTCACCCCCATTTCCCGGGCCATGAGGGCCGCCAGGGTGGTCTTGCCCAAGCCGGGAGGGCCGTGGAAGAGGAGGTGGTCCAGGGGTTCCCGCCGCTGCAGAGCCGCCTGGATGGCGATGGACAGGAACTCCTTCACCTTGGCCTGCCCGATGAACTCAGCCAAACGCTGGGGGCGCAGGGACAACTCAGCCTGGCCGTCGTCCTGGAGTTCCTCCGGGGTGGTGATCTCGTGTTTCCGGGCCATGTTGCGCCTATGCTACCGGATCTAGGTCTCACTCCCTTGCCAAAGCTCTGCGGATAAGTTCCTCCGTAGAGAGATCCTGATGCTCCCTGGCCACTCGCCGCACCTGGGCGTCGGCATCCGCAAAGTTGAACCCCAGAGCCATGAGGGCTGCTACCGCCTCCTGGACCGCGGTGGAGGCCGTCTCGGCACCTTCCGGGATCAGGGCCAGATCCTTGACCTTGTCGGCCAACTCAACGGCCATGCGCTCGGCGGTGCGGCGCCCCACCCCGCTCACCAGGGTCAGGGCCGCCACATCCTTTTCGGCCAAAGCCCGGGCCAGGCGACGGGCCGGGAAGGTGGAGAGCATGGCCAGGGCCAGCTTGGGCCCGACCCCCGAGGCCAAGAGCAGCCGCCGGAACAGCTCCCGCTCGTGGGGCTCCAGGAACCCGAACAGGGCCACGGCATCTTCCCGCACCATCTGGTGGGTTCGCAGCTCCACAGGGTGCCCCACCTGCGGCAGACGCTCGTGGACGGTCTGGGGGACCTCCACCTCATAGACCACCCCACCTGCGGTCTCCACCTCCACCACGGGGTAGTCCCGGCTCAGGAGGATTCCCTTGAGGCGGCCGATCATGGCAAGGACACCCTCCCCCGCCGAGGTCCCCCCCCTTTCCCCCCCACCAGCCAATGGCAGAGGGCCACCGCCACCCCGTCGGCGGCGTCTGCCGGTTCAGGGGGGGTCTTCAGGCGAAGATGCTGCTGCACCATAAAAGCCACCTGTTCCTTGGTGGCGCCCCCCCGTCCCGCCACGGCCTTCTTCACCTCCCGGGGGGTGTATTCGGCCACCGGCACCTCCCCCAGGGCCGCCGCCAGGAGGATCGTCCCCCGGGCATGCCCCAGGGTGAGGGCGCTCCGGACGTTTTTTCCCTGGAACACGTCTTCCACGGCCACGGCCCGGGGCCGGAAACGCTCCAGGAGGTCCTGGATCCCCAAGAAAATGTCCCGGAGACGATGGGCGAGGGGTTGATCCGGCGAGGTGCGGAACACGCCGCACTCCTCCAGGGCCAGGTTCCCGTCTTGCCGACGCACCACCACCCCGTAGCCGGTCACGGCCGTACCGGGGTCCACCCCAAGCACCGCGCCGGCAGGCTCCACGGCGGCCGTCCCTCACCCGGCCGCGGCCAGGACGGCGTCGTCGATGTCGGCGTTGGAGTGCACCTTCTGGACGTCGTCGTTCTCTTCCAGGGCCTCCAGAAGCTTGAGGAGCCGTTCGGCGTCCTTGCCGGCCACCGCCACTTCGGTCTTGGGCAGATAGGTGAGTTCCGCCGAGCTGAACTCCACCCCCGCCGCCCGGAGCCTCGCCTGCACCTCGTGGAACGCCGCCACCTCCGTGGTGACGATGTACTCGTCCCCCTCCCGCTGCACGTCCTCGGCGCCCGCCTCGATGGCCGCCTCGAAGACGGCCTCTTCGTGGTAACGGGAGGCGTCGATGTAGATCCGCCCCTTGCGGTCGAACTGCCAAGCCACGGAGCCGCTGGTCCCCAGATTTCCCCCGGCCCGGTCCAGGAGGTGGCGAATTTCAGCCACCGTGCGCTTCTGGTTGTCCGTCGTGGCCTCGATGAGCAAGGCCACGCCCCCCGGGCCGTAACCCTCGTAGATCACCTCGTCGTACTGGACCCCTTCCAGTTCGCCCGTCCCCTTCTTGATGGCCCGCTCGATGTTCTCGGCCGGCATGTTGGCCGCCTTGGCCGCCTCCACGGCCATACGGAGGCGGGGGTTGAACTCGGGGTCCCCCGGTCCCAAACGGGCCGCCACCGTGATCTCCCGGATGAGCTTGGTGAAGAGCTGGCCCCGCTTGGCGTCGGTGACGGCCTTTTTCCGCTTGATCTGGGCCCACTTGCTATGTCCAGCCACGCGCCCTCCTATCCGCGCCCGATCCCTGGAACCCTTGGACGGGTCGTTCGAGGTTCAGCGTTGAATGATAATGGGAGAGCACCGCCGGGGGGGAGCCCGCCGACGGTGCAGGCTTCCGATCTCCTTCCGGCTGCCAGAAACTTCCTTGGGCAGTCGCCACGGGACCGGGCTCCGCCCTCCGCCCTTCGAGGGTCTGGCCCCCCCGAGCCCGGGAGCTCCCCGGGCAACCCCCGTGGCTAGCCCTCTTCCTTCTCCTTCTTGGCCTGGGCGATGATGGCCTTCGCCTGCTCCGGCGGCACAGGCTCGTAGCCGGCAAACTGCCGGGTATGGTGAGCCCGTCCCTGGGTCATGGACCGCAACGCGGCGGCGTACTTGTAGAGTTCCGCCTCGGGCACCCGGGCCCGGATGACGGTGCGGCCCCCGTCGGAATCCATGCCGAGGATCTTCCCCCGCCGCGAGGTGATGTCGCCCGTCACATCGCCCATGAACTCGTCGGGGGTGGTCACCGAGATTTCCACGATGGGTTCCAGAAGGATGGGGCCCGCCAGGGGAGCCACCTTCTGGAAGGCCAGCACACCGGCCAGCTTGAAGGCGATGTCGGAGGAGTCCACGGAATGGTAGGAGCCGTCGTAGACCTCGGCGCTGAAGTCCACCACCGGATACCCCGCCAGGATCCCCCGGGCCGCGGCTTCCTGAATGCCCTTGTCCACCGAGGGGATGTACTTGCTGGGGATGACCCCCCCCTTGATGGAGTCGATGAACTGGTAGCCCTCCCCCCTGGGAAGGGGCCGAAGGCGAATCCAGCAGTCCCCGAACTGGCCCCGCCCGCCCGTCTGCTTCTTGTGACGCCCCTGCCCCTCGGCCACCTTCGTGATGGTCTCCCGATAGGCGATCTTGGGCGGCTCGATCTCCACGTTCACCCCGTACTTCCGCTTGAGGCGCTCGAACTGGACGTTGAGGTGGAGCTCCCCCATCCCCCGGCAGATCACCTGACCCAGCTCGGCGTTGTATTCGAACTGGAAGGTGGGGTCTTCCTCGTGGATCTTGGCCAAGACCTCGCCCAGCTTGTCCTCGTCCGAGCGGCTTACCCCCCTCACCGCCACCGCAATGTCGGGTTTCGGGAAAGCCACCCCTTCCACGATGAGGGGCCGATCCGGAGCCGACAGGGTATCGTTCGTGTGGGTGCCTTTGAGCTTGGCCACCACCCCGATGTCGCCGGCGTGGAGCCGGGCCACCTCGATCCGCTCCTTCCCCTGGGAGATGCTCAGGTGGTTCAACTTTTCCGTGGTGTTCTGGTTGGCGTTGCGGAGTTCCGCACCGTTCTCCACCACCCCCGAGATCACCTTGAAGAAGGAAAGTTCCCCCACGTGGGGCTCGCTGGCCGTCTTGAACACCAGGGCACAGGTGGGTCCCGAATCGTCCGCATGGAGGGTCACCACCTGGTCCAAGCCGGGACGGAGCGCCTTTTCGCCAGGCCGTTGCCCCGGATGGGGACAGAGTTCCACGATCTTCTCCAGGAGGGTTCGGAGCCCGTAGCTCTTCTTGGCCGACCCGCAGAAGAGGGGCGCGATCTCGCCCCGGGCCACAGCTTTCGCCAAGGCGGCATTGGCGGCTTCCAGAGGAAGGGTCCCTCCCTCCAGGTAGCTCTCCAAAAGGCTTTCGTCCGTGGTGGCCACCGTTTCGAGAAACTCGGTGAGGTAGGATTCCACCGTTTCTTGGAGCTCCGGCGGCACCTCTCCCTCCACGTATTCCCCGGTGAGGGTCCCCTCCTTGAAGAAATGCGCCTTCCGGGTGAACAGGTTCACGACGCCGCGGAAATGCTCCCCTGCCCCGATGGGCAGTTCCACCGGCAGCACGCTGGAGGTAAGGCGCTCCTTGATCTCGTGGTGGACTTTATGGAAATCCGCGTGCTCCTTGTCCATGAGGGACACGAAGAACATCCGGGGGAGCTGCCGGTCCTGGCAGTACTTCCAAACCACCTCCGTTCCCACCTCCACCCCGGAGTTGGCCGCCACCACGATCAGGCCGGCATCGGCCACCCGGACCGCAGCCAGGGCTTCATGGGTGAAATCCAGATAGCCGGGGGTGTCCAGAAGGTTGATCTTGACGTCCTTGAATTCCGCGAAGGCCGGCGTGGTCTGCATGGAGATCCCATGCTCCAGCTCCTCGGCGGTGGTCATGGTGAGGGCGTGCCCCTCTTCCACGTTCCCTTTGCGGCGGGAACTCCCCGCGGCAAAACAAAGGGCATCCACCAGGGTGGTTTTCCCCGACCCGCCGTGGCCCAAGACCGCCAGGTTCCGGATCCGTTCCGTGGGGTACACCTTTTCCGCTGCCGCCATGCTCCCTCCCGAGCCAGGTCAACGTTGGGTAACGCCAACAGGGACCGGATTCTAGGAAGGGGGGAGGGGGGGGTCAAGGACGCCGTGGACCCTCCGGGGAAGGGGTGCCGGTGGGGGGGCCGCCCCCAAGGGGGGGCCTCCCCCGGGGCCGCCGCGGTTCGGCCCCCGGGGCGCCCTGCATGCTGCCGGTCTCGGCCGACCCGTCAGATCACCGGCCACGCCCCACCGGAATCGCCGCCCCCGTCAGTTCCTCCACCAGCCGGCGGGCGCCGTACACCCTGTCCAAGGCCGCCAGAATTCCCCGGATGTCCACGGCCACGGCCCGGTTCACCTCCGGCAGGTAGATGTAGTCGCCGGGAAGGCTTTCGATGTTCCCGTCGAAGATCACCCCCACCACCCGAAGCTGTCGGTCGATCACCGGCGATCCCGAATTCCCCCCGATGATGTCCGCCGTGGAGACGAAGTTCAACGGGGTGGCCAGATCCAGGCCCGGGGGAGGAGAAGACCAACGGGGGGGAAGGTCCCAGTCCGCACGGCCGCGGAAGGAGTGGTGGCGGTCATAGAGTCCGTAGAAAGTCGTGTAGACGGGCGCCCGGGTCCCGTTGTAGTCGTAGCCCTGCACCACCCCGTCGGCGATCCGGAGGGAGAAGGTGGCATCGGGGGGCACATCGGTGCCGTAGATGGCGAACAGAGCCCGCCCCAGGGCACTGGCGATCTCGGCTTCCTCGGCCGCCACCTCCTGCTGGAGTCTCTGCACCGGCCCGACCTGCTCGATGATGGCCCGGGCCACCTGGACGGCCGGGTCGTCCAGGGTCAGGGTGCCTTCCTCCAGGGCCTTGGCCGCGGAGGCGGAGTCGGCCAAGGCCGAGCGGGCCAGGATCACCGCCGCCGCCCCCTCCGGGGTCCGCCCCTGGAGCACCTTCTGCACGAAGGGATGATCCGGTCCGAAGTTGCGCACGAAATCTTCCAGGGTGGCCACCAGGTGCCCCTCGTCGATGGGACGGGGCTGCTGGGGCGTGGCCGCGAGATCCTCCCGGATTTCCCGCAACAGGTCCTCGGGGGCGCCCCGCTGGGCCGCCGTCAGGTACTGGTAGGCCCCCAGGGCCCGCCCCAAGGTGGCGGAGCCCAGGGTGGGATGACCCAAGGCCAGGAAAGAGGCGAATTCGGCCGCGTACTGCCGTTTCCGCGCCTGGAGTTCAGCCATGCGGGGGATGAGGTTGCCATACTCCCGCCGCAAAGATGGATCGGCTTCGATGGCTGCCTGGAAACGCCGCTCATGGTCCCGCCGTCGGGCCAGGATCACGGGATCATGGAGACCCTGGACGATGCCGGTGTAGGCCTTCAGGGAGTTGTTGAAACTGAAGATCACGTTGCGGAGGTCCATCCGCCGGGCCTCTTCGGGGTGGGTCCGGGCGAAGTCTTCCAGGGTGCGGACCCTGGACCGCAGCAGCTCCACCACAGCCCGGTCCGACACGTCGCGCCGGTATTCCAACTGGGCTACGGTATGGAGACGGGAGGTGCTCCCCGGGTTTCCGATGACGAAAACCAGATCCCCTTGCGCCACCCCTTGGGGATTCACCTGAAAGTAGTGCTCCGTCTTCAGGGGGCGACCGTCCGGACCGTAGATCCGGTAGAAGCTTACGTCCAGATCGTAGCGGGGATAGGTGAAGTTGTCCCAGTCTCCGCCGAAATAGGCCACTTGGAGTTCCGGCGACATCACCAGGCGCAGGTCGGAGTACCGGCGGAACACGTAGACCGAGTAGCGGCCGCCGGCGTAGAGTTCCACCATCTCGGCGTGGTAGCCCGATTCCTCTCCCCCGAATTCCGCCTGCACCTCGCTCAAGATCCGATCCTGGACCTCCTCCCGTACCCTTGCCCTTTCGTGGGCGCCGGTAACTCCCTGAAGTGCAGCGTAAACGCGATCAGTTACATCGCGAATCTCGATCAGCTGATCCGCATAGTAGTCCCGAATGGGCCGCTCCTCCTCCAGGGTGGCAGCGTAGAATCCGTCCGCCACCAAGTCCTCTCCCTCGCGACTGACCTGTTCGATCACCTCCCGGGCACAGTGGTGATTGGTCATGACGAGACCGTCGGCCGACACGAACGACGCTGTGCAGTTGGGGAGTCGCAGGGTAGCCAGATGAGCCTTCCGGAACCACTGGGCATCGGCTTCGAAGCCGTAGGTCTTGCGCAAATACTCCAGTGGTGGGTATTCGAAGGTCCACATCTTGCCGTTGTCGAAGACCCCGGCCCGAATGGTATCCCAAGCCCAATCTCGCCGGTCTTGCCGGAAATCCGCGCCCCCGGCGTCGGGGACCATGGCAGCCGCCTGGGGGAGCGGGGTAGGGGCGGGCATCGGTGCCGGGCCGCCCGCACAAGCCGACGCCAGCAACAGGAAAGCTCCCAAGACGAACAGCTTGGGGGTCGAGAAGGCTATACGCATGTCAAGATCCTGGAAGGGAGTAGTGGGCGCAAAACGCGGGCCGTTTGCGTTCGCCCCGCGAACGTCCGACGAAAACCCGGGGGAGCGGCGCCGCCGGGCCGTGCCCCCCCGGCTCTTCCCGAGGAGGACCGACCGACGGCCCGGACGCGCCGCAAGGGGACCTCAATTGGCGCGGTGGCGCCGGGAGACCTCATCCAGGAGCCTGCGCTCCTCCGGGGTGAGGGACGCCATGCCGTGGGCGCTGATCTTGTCCAGGATGCGATCCACCTCGTCGAGAAGGGCCTCCTCTCCCCTTCCCCGCCCCTGCCTCTCCGGCGGTGCCGCACCGGCCGAAGCACCCTTCCGCTCCTCCCTGGGCAGGGTGACCACCCGGGCTGCCGGACGTCCCCTGCCCACCCGGGAGACCCCGGGCCTGGGGCGCCAATCCCGCTTGAGATAAAGGAACCCCGTGAGCAGGCCCCCCAAGTGGGCGAAGTGGGCCACGCCGTCTCCCGCTGCCCCCACCGCCCCCAGTACGCTCACCACGAACAAGAAAGCCACCAGCCACCGGGCTTTCACGGGGAAGATTCCCCACACGTAGATGGGCGCGTCCGGCCAGGCCATGGCGAAGGCGAGCATGATCCCGTAGATGGCCGCCGAGGCCCCTACAATCCAATAGGGTGCAAAGAGGAAGCTCAGGGCCACCCCACCCAGCCCGCAGACGAAGTAGTAGACCACAAAGTCCTTGCCCCCCCACCGGCCCTCCAGGGGAGGACCGAAGAAGAAAAGCACCAACATGTTGAACAGGAGGTGCCAGATATCGCCGTGGAGGAACATGTAGGTGACGATCCCCCAAGGGCGGAAAAGGGAGTCCGAGGGGGAGAAGGCCAACCAGCGGAAGAAAAAGTCTTGGTCCACCAGGGTGACCAGGAACGTCACCGTGTTGGCGATGAGCAGGCGTTTGACCCAAGGGGTCAGGCCGAAGCCCAAGGGGGCGAAGGAGACCTGGCGAAGGTGCCGCATGACGGATCGCGTCGGGGATGATCAACCGTGGGCCGGCAACCCTGCCGGCAGAGCCCTGCTTCCATGATAACCCCTCCCCCCCCAAAACCCCTACCCCCTCGGCCGGTTCCCCCCCTTTGCGGCCCGCTCCCGGGCCATCCGGGCAATGCGGTGGCAGAGTTCCGGAAAGGGGATCCCCGCCGCCCGGGCCGCCTTGGGAAGAAGGCTGTTGGCGGTGAACCCCGGCAGGGCGTTGGCCTCCAGGCACCAGGGGACCCCGTCGGCGTCGAGGATGAAGTCCACCCGCGAAAAGTCCCGCAATCCCAGGGTCCGGTGGACCGCCAGGGCGGCGGTTCGGACCCGAAGGGCCGCCTCTTCCGGCAGGTCGGCGGGGAAGATTTCGTCCGCCATGCCGGGAACGTACTTGCATTCGTAGTCGAAGAGCTCGTGCCGGGGGATGATCTCCCCCACCGGCAGCGCCTCCTCTCCCAGGATCCCCACCGTGAGCTCCCTCCCCGCCACGTACTTCTCGAACAGGACCCCATCATCGTGGTTCAAGCAGACTTCCACCGCCCCTTCCAGCTCCTGGGCGGTCTTGACCAGGGTCAGGCCGAGGGTGGAGCCCCCCGATGCAGGTTTGACGATGAGAGGAAGTCCCAACCGGCCGAGGGCCTCCCTCCCCACCTCCTTGGCCCCCTTGGGGTCCCGAGCCGTGAGCCAGGGGGCCGTGGGAATTCCCGCCTCCCGGAACAGCCGCTTGGCCACGTCCTTGTCCATGGCCAGGGTGCACCCCACCCGACCGCTTCCGGCGAAGGGGATCCCCACCAGCTCCAGGAGGGTTTGGAGCGTCCCATCCTCCCCCCGGCCCCCGTGGAGGACCGGGAACAGCAGATCGGCATCCGCCAGACGGGGGTCCCGCCGGAGCAGCCACACATCTCCCCCGCCCAAGAGGTCGCCGTGGCGCCAGAGCTCCTGAGGATCGGGGGGGAGCCGTCCCTCGGCCAGGAGGCCAGGGTGGGTGACGCCTCCGGCGGGGGGAGGGGCGGGGGTTTTCCCGCCGGGATCGCCGGCGCCCCCGGCACCCATGACCCCGGCCTCGAGGAGGCGGGC
>JAUQOX010000315.1 GCA_030550695.1 Gemmatimonadota bacterium
AGGTCCACGAGTCCGACCCGCACGACCTCTTGGAGCGCTGTCCTGGTGGAAAGTCCCGTCCCCGGAGAATGGGTGAGCCTGGACAGCACCCTCCCCAATCGCCTGATCCGGAAGGCGTTGGAGGAGCGGGCCCTGGAGGAGTTCCGGGGATGGTCCCTCGAGGGGGCGGAGGTCACCTTGGGGCGCTCCCGGATCGACTTCGTTCTCCGGAGGGGCCCCAAGCGAAGGCTGGCCCTGGAGGTGAAGAGCGTCACCTTGGTGGAGGAAGGCGTGGCGCTGTTTCCCGATGCCGTCACGGCCCGGGGGGCCCGCCACGTGGCGGAACTGGCTCGCCTGGCCGGAGAAGGAGATTGGGAGTCGGCCATCCTGTTCGTGGTGCAGCGCTCCGATGCCCGGGAAGTCCACGCAGCTCGGCACATCGATGCCACGTTCGCCCAGACCCTCCTTGAGGCGAGCCGGGCTGGCGTGAGGGTCTTGGGGCGCCGCTGCCGGGTGGAGCTGGATCGAATTACCCTGGCGGACCCGATCCCGGCGAAAATCGTCTGAAAGGCTGCGGGGCCGTCCCCTTCGGTGCTCTCCCCTGCCCGGGGGACCTCCGGCGGATCCTTCGGCGGGGGGCTGGAAGGGGTGAATGGCCGTTGAAAGCCCCCTGGGAGGGGAGGGCGCCCCTCGGCGCGAACCCTTGGGCCCCGGCCTTGTCTCCTGCGGCCGAGGCTATAATATGAATCCAAATTCTAATTCTTATCTTTCCCCGGACCCGTCGAGCCCAAGCCGCCCATGCGCCCTCCGAAGCAGTCTCGGAGCCAGAGGACCCTGGCGAGTATTGCAGACGCCGGCCTGGAGATCCTGGAGAACGAAGGCCTTGAGGCCCTGTCGGTAGCCGCCGTGGTGAAGCGGGCCGGGGTATCGGTGGGCTCGTTCTACGCCCGGTTTTCGGGAAAAGAGGAGTTCCTGACCTATCTGGAGGGGGTCCGCCGGACTAGGGCCCTCGAGGCTTGGGAAGGGATCCTTCGGGACCCCTCCTGGGAGGGCCTGAGCCTGCCCGAAGCGGTGGAGCGCGTGGTGAAGAGGATGTGGGAACTGGACCGAGGAAAGGGGAGCGTCGGCCGCGGAGCCCCTCCACCGGCGGCGGACCGGGAATCGTCGGGGGCAGAAAGCGGGCCTATCCTCGCGTTCCTTTCCCGCTGGGCCGCAGAGATTCCCCACCCCAACCCCCACATGCCCTTGGAGGTGGGTTACGCCATGGTGAAGGGGGCCATCCGGGAGATGGGGCTCCGGGGATCGGAGGAACTGGGCCCTCAAGCCGGTGGGGACGTCCTAGTCCGGGAGCTGGCGGGGGCCTGGTTCGCCTACCTGACGGCGGAGCCGCCCTCCCCGAAGGCGGCTCCGGCGGCCGGGGAAGGGGGCGCTTCCCCTTCGCCGGCCCAGGAGACCCACGTCTTTCGAAGAACGGCGGACGGTGCGCCGGTTCGAAGGGCTCCGGGCACGTCGGAGGAGGGGTTGGACTATTTCGATCCGTGGAGCTGAACGGGGCGGAAGGGCCCCCGCGGGAGCCCGAGGCCGAGGCGCCCTCCCATCAGGGCCCCTTCTTCCCTTCCAGAACCCGACAACGCAAGAGCCGCAACGCGGCGATCCCCCCGAAATTCCCCGCTTCCGTGGTAAGGGCCACCATCCCCTGCGGTCCTAGAGCCACCCCCTCTCCCTGGGGCTCCTCCAGCGTCCGCAGGTCCACTTTCCCCCCGCTGAGGGGCGTGAGCCTTCCATCCTCGACCCGGTAGAACGTCAAGGAGGTGTAGGTCCGGACCACGACGAACCGCCCGTCTCGGGAGGCGTCGGCTCCGGTGACTTGGTTGGGAAGGCTTTGAGGGCCGTCGGTGAGGACCTGAACTTCTTCCAGCACCACCTCCTCTTCCGGGCGCAGCGGTGGGGGGTAGCGGTAGACGGTAACGGGGTGGTTGCGACCTTTGGTCACGAAGAAGACTTGTTCTCCGGGGAGGACGAAGACGGACTCGATGTCCCGGGGCCCCTGGGGCAGGCGCATGGGAAACCGCTCGGCCCCGAGAGCCTGGCCGGCCTCCAAGGTAGTCGGCTCCCGAACCCGCAGAAGGACCACCCCGGGCCGGACCTCCATGTTGTCGCCGGTGTCCGCCAGGTACAGGCAGCCCCCATCCCCGCACGGACCTGCCGCAATGTCTTCCCAGTCCCGGTTGTCCACTGGCGGGGAAAGGGGAAACACACCCAAGGGAGACCCTTCCAGGTCCATGGCCACCAAGACCGCCGGGTGTCCACTGTCGTTGTGGCTCCACAGGACCTGGGGATGGACGAATCCGAAGGTGACCCCAGAGCTCTCCCGGAGTTCGGGGGGGAGGGGCCGGGGGTCCGCCACGGGTTGGCATCCGGTCTGGCCGGCGGCACTCCAGGCACATCGGGCTCCTGGAACCCCGAGGAGAAGGCCCAGGACCAGGGCGCCCTTGCTGGTGGTCTTCATGGCAAAGCGTTTCTGGGGGCAAGGAAAGGGGAAAGGTCCCCGGGGCCGGAAAGCCCCTGCCCTAGGGACGGGAGGGGGAGCGGAAAGAGAGGCCGTGGCATCTCAGTTCCCGGGCGGCGGAATCCCCCGGCGACGGAGGGCGGAGTCCAGGAACTCCCGAAACAGCTCCAGGGGAAGAGCGCCCGGCAACACCTGACCATCCAGGAGGAACGTGGGGGTCCCTCGAATCCCCAGCTCAGCCGCCAAACGCTGGTGTTCCCGGAACCTGTCTTCCCGCCACCCCCCTTCCAGGCAGGCCTGGAACCGGCCCACCTCCAGGCCGGCGGTCCCCGCCAGCTCCAAGAACCAAGGCCGGGGGTCGCCAAGGCCGCGCCAGCGCATCTGTTGGGCGAACAGGTGCGTCCGAAGCTCGCCGAACCGGTTCTGTTCCCCGGCGCATTCCCCCGCCAAGGCCGCTTCCCGGCCATTGGGGAAACCGATGGAGATGGGGATGTACTTCCACTCCACGAGCCCCTTGGAGATGTAGATCTCCTGGAGCTTCGGATAGGTTTCGGTGTGGAAGCGCCGACAGTACCCACAGCCGAAGTCACTGAACTCGACAAC
>JAUQOX010000051.1 GCA_030550695.1 Gemmatimonadota bacterium
CTCTGGGTGTGGGCCGGGTCCTTACTGGCCTTCGGGCTTCCAGGGCCCGGCCTGCGGTCGCAGCCTTTTCAGCCCCACCGGGATGGCAAGGGCGAACTGACCCTGGTGGTGGCCGGCGATGCCATCATCAATCGGAAGCTGCGGGTCTACGACGAGCCGGAGTTCTTGTCGCTGCGGGACCTCATCCGAGAGGCCACCGCAGCCTTCGTAAACCTGGAGACGCTCTTTCATCGCTACGAGCCCGACCTCATCCCCGCTCACGAGAGCGGCGGGACCTACATGCAGTCGGACCCCTCCATCGTGGAAGAGCTTCTGTGGATGGGATTCGACATGGTAAGCCTGGCCAACAACCACACCGGTGATTTCGGGGTAGGGGGCATGCGCTCGACCTTGCGGGTGGTGAAAGAGGCAGGACTCACCTTTGCGGGAGTCGGGGAGAACCTGGCCGAGGCCCGAGCTCCTGGCTACCTGGACACGGCCAGGGGGCGGGTGGCCCTCATTGCGGCGGCCTCCACCTTTCCGGACCACTCCCGTGCCAGCGCTCAGCGAAAGGATATCCGCGGTCGGCCAGGATTGAACCCGCTCCGCTTCGAGACGGTCTACCAGATCACGCCGGCACAGAGGGATGCCCTGCAGGCTTACCGGCAAGGGATGGGAGCCGAGGCCAGCCTGGGGGAACGCTTCCGCCTGTTCAACCAGACCTTTCAAGTGGGGGATGCCTATCGGGTCCTCACTGCTCCTCATCCCCAGGATCTGGAGGGCCTTTTGAGTTCCGTGCGGGAGGCGGCCCGGCAGGCGGACCTTGTGGTGGTCTCCATCCACTCCCACGAGAACGGAGGAGCCAGTACCGTCCCGGCCGAATTCTTCAAGACGGCGGCCCGGGCCGCCGTGGATGCCGGTGCCCATGTGGTGGTGGGCCACGGACCCCATGTGCTGCGGGGAATCGAGGTCTATGGCAAGGGAATGATCTTCTATTCGGTGGGAGACTTCATTTTCCAGAACGAAACGGTGCCCCGCCAGCCCACGGAGAATTACGAACCTTATGGGCTGGGCCCGGAAGCGGTGGCGGTGGATTTCTACGACGCCCGGACCGGTTTCGTGAGGAATCCCCTGGTTTGGGAGAGTGTGGTGGCCCGAATCCGTTTTGTGGATGGGGAACTCCAGGGGGCGGAGCTGTTTCCGATCACCCTCGGCTATGGCCTTCCCAGATCCCAGCGAGGACGTCCCCTTCTGGCTTCGGGAGAACTCGCCGCCAAGATCCTCGAAGACCTGCGCAGGCTGTCGGCACCTTTCGGGACCGCGATACGGGTGGAGAAGGGAAAGGGAGTGGTGGAGGTGACGCCTCGCCGATGAGACCTTCTTTGCCTCTTCTGGTCTCCCGGCCTTCGGTGAGACGACGGATAGGGGATCCGGGCGGCATCAAGCGTTGCGGTTGGCCCCGGCCTTTCAGCTTGTCCTGGTTCTCGATATAAACTACCGGAGGCCCCCCTTCGCGGGGGGCCTCCTTCCCTCTCCTCATCCGTACCGTCGACAGGTCCTCGTCCTAGCGACTCTGCCCCTCCGGCTTCTTGGGCGGCTGAGGGTTCATGACCCACTTGTCCAGCCAGGCGGTCCAGCGGGCCCACAGATCCAGGATCGTCTCCTCGGCGACAGGCCCATGATCTTCCCAGGGATACATGTAGAGTGCGGCATCCTTCCCTAAGCTGTTCAAGGCCTCGAACATCCTCACGGAGTTGATGGGGGCGGTGCCCACGTTCTGATCGAAAAGCCCGTGGTAGAGAAGGAGGGCGCCGGTAAGGTTGTGGGCGTTCAGAAGGGGCGACATGTCCAGATAGGTTTTCTGGGCAGTCCAGAGATCCCGTCGCTCGTTCTGGAAGGAGTGCGGCGTCAAGGTCCGGTTGAAGTTCCCGTCACCGGCGATGCCGGCTTTGAAGAAGGGGGTATGAACCATGGCGTTGGCTGTGGAGAAGGCTCCGTAGCTGTGCCCGCCGATCGCCAGTCGTCCCCGATCGATCCAGCCCCGGGCGTCCAGAGTGTCGATGACAATGCTCAAGTTGGTCCGAAGGTCGTGTACGTAATTGTCGTTCATTCGCCCTTCCGGCCCGACGATGGGCGATTCCGGCTCCACTACCGCGTAACCTAGACGCACCAGGAATTGCATGGAGCGGGTGCCGAAGTTCCGAAACGCATTCTTGTTGTAGGTGCGAAGACGCTGATCGAAGGTTTCCTGGTTGGTGTATTCCCGCGGATAGAACCAGAACATCGCCGGCAGACGCGTGCCCGGCCGATAATTTTCCGGGAGGGTAACCTCCACCAGGAAGCGAAATCCGTCGGGCCGAGTGACGAAGATCCGGTGTTTCTGGGCCCGAGTCAGGTCCGGCGTGTAATCCACATTATTGGTAAGACGCGTCAGGCGGTCGCCCTCGCGCAGGTAGTCCTGGCGGATCTCCGTGGGGCTCTCCCGCGATACGATGAATCGTCCGCCCTCCAGGTCCAAGGCCACGATGGGCGTTTCATAGACCCCATCGTTGTCGCTGGCGTAGATCCGGATCTTCTCCCCCGTGCGGATGTTCAGCTTGTCAATGAAGGTTACCGGACCCACCTCTTCGGGATTCCGGTGGTATTGCGTACCCCGGAGAAAGACATGCTCGCGGTCGGCCGAAAGCCGGATCGTTCCGGGCGTCGCCGTTGCAGCCCCCCCGGGGCCTCCGCCGGGCGTATCGGCCGTGCCTCCCAAAGCCCCGGTGGTGAGCAAGGTCCCTGGGTTCTCGTAGAATTCGTTGGTGTTCCAGCGGAACAGGGTGTGTCTCTCCTGGGGTTGGTCGAGATAGACCGCGTACCAATGGGTCGTCTGTCCCTGCCGTTCGTTGACGAAAAGAATCTTCATGTCCTCCGAGAAGGCCACGGAGTTCATGCGGGTGGGGGTTTCATACAGGACCTGAATGCTGGTGCTGTCAAAGGGGGGCAGCCACCGGATGACCCGATCCATACGCCGGTTGCGGCCGCTTTCCTGAGGTCCTTGCTGACCCTGGGCTCCGCCGCTGGCCCCTCCCCTTGTTCCTGCCCTCGCCGTATCGGCAGCGGCAGAATCAGGGGCGGGCTCCTGCTCCAGGTAGATCAGCCCCTTCCCGTCGGGGGCCCACATGATCCCCCGCCGAGCCTGGGCAGGTTCCGAAGGCTCGGTGCCCCCCACGCCGGGGGCTTGGGGGGTGCCCCGCAAACCGGTGTTCAACTCCACCGAGCTCAGGGTATCCAAGACCCTGCCTGTCCGATCCCAGAGCTCTTCCACCCGCCCGGCGTTGCCGGCGGGGACGATGTAACTGAAAGGAGGCACGGTGCGGGTCACGCGGAAGTATTCCCCGTCGTGCGAAGGGCTTACCGACCGGATCATCGCCGGCTTCCCCACCGGGATTACGCGCCGGCCGTCGACCTGCAACAGGGCCAGCTGCCCGGTCAGATGCCACTGAAGGAGATCCACTTCCCAAGGAGTGCTGAGAAGGCTGGGATACGTCCGAATCGAGTTCCTCCCCGGTTCGGTGATTTTGACCTGCGGGCCCTTGGGGGCCTGGGGTATCGGCGGCATGGGGGGGCGGTTTTCCGGGATCAGAACTGCCACGATATAACGTCCGTCCCGGGTCCATTCGAAGCGGGTCATATGGGTTGCCAAGACGGGCGTCCGGGTAAGCTGCCGTGAGCGGCCCGTAGCCACGTCTGCAAGCCAGATGTGGGTGGCAGTCGGGGTATGTGCAAAAAACGCCACACTCTTGCCGTCGGGGGACCAGGTGGCATTTGAAATCCGGGCGCCTTGAGGCACCTGGAGTGTCCGGACGGTCCCGTCCAGAGCCCGCACCTGGAGTCCACTGGCGCCGCGGATGGTCAGGGAACGGTCCCGGTTGGCGGCAAAGTCGATGAAGACCCCGCCCAGCTCATGGAAAGGCTTGGCCAGGAGCTCGATGGAAGGCATCCCCTCGCCCACGGTTTCCAGGTACCAGGTCTGGTCCGCATTGGGGTTATTGAAGGAGAAGTTGCGGAACCTCGGCGCCAGCACGGCGTCCACGATGGCCTGCGGGGGGCGCACGTAGGTTTCCGCCTTCAGAATAGAATCCGGATCCCAACTCTGCCCCTTTGCTTGGGCCTGGGGAAGCCCCAAAAGAAGCAGGGCCGCCAGGAAGAAGCTTCGGTGAAGGAGTCGGCGCCGTGCCGACGGGGAACTGGGGGTCTGGTGGAGCATGAAACCCTCCCGGGAGAAGGTCTGGGATGAAGACGGGGACAAGAACCGTGGCCGGTTGCAATGGCGCCCGAAGGTTCGCTGAACGATATCCGCCCTCTGCGTCGGGGGCAAAGGGGGAAACGGGCCGGGTCCTACCTAGGGACACCCGAGGGCTCGGGAGAGTTGACGGCCTTCGAGCCGCCAGAGAGGGAATAAATTCAGGTTGGTCCTATGCGAAGAGGGAACTCCGGATCATGAGGATTCCTGCGGCCACCAGGGCCAGGGCAAGGCCAGCCCCCCACACGTGGGTCTCGTAACGGCGCTCCTCCCGGGGGCGTCGGCGGTTGGCGGAGTAGGTCAGTTGAGCCACGGCCGCCGCGGCCATGGTGAGCACCATGTGCAGCCCTAAGGGCCCACTGAAGAACCGATAGGTGAAGACGAGGAGAAAACCGGACAGGACCTCCAGGAACAACACGACGGCGAAGGCGCTGGCCAGATCCCACATCCGCTTCCGGTAGGGGCGACGGCCCAGCCAGCCCCACAGGGCATAGGCAAGGGTTGCCAGTCCCACCACGAAGACGGCATACCGGAGCCAAGAATGAAACGTATACATGAGCTCTTTCCTCTGCGGGGAAGTCGGGAAGTGCCCGGTTCGGCCTGCGCCAGGTGGGAGAAGGGGTCCTACACCGCAGGCGGCGCCGGGGGGCTGGGGGACCGCCGACCCGGGTGGCCCAAAGCGTCCTGCACCACCCGAAGCACCTCCTCTTCCATCTCTTCGGTTCCCAACATCCAACGGAGATAATCCGGTTCCTCGGAAGCCACCTGGCTGAGGGGCCGCCCCCGGTGCTTTCCTCGCCGGAACACCAGCTCCTCCCCCTCCCTCCGGAACCACCGCTCCAGCTGGGTCTGGAAGGGGCTCACCTCATCGCAGTAGGCGTGAAGCCCGTCCAAATCTCGAGGGAGGTGGGGGTAACGCTGCAATTGGGCCGCCAGAACCGCGGCGGTGGTCCGGATGTCCCCCAGGGCCGAATGGGCCTCTTTGTGCTCCCGTCCCAAATAGAAGCGTGCGGCCGCGGACAGATCCCTGGGTTCCTCCCTGTGGAAGATCGTCTGTACGTCCACCAGCCTTCGGCCTTCCACGGAGAAGGGGACCCCCGCCCGACGAAATTCCCTCAAGAGGATGGGCAGGTCGAAACGACGGAGGTTGAAGCCGGCCAGGTCACAGGACTCCAGGAACTCTGCAAGGGCCTTGGCGCGGGCCGCGAAGGGCGGCTCGTGGACCACGTCCTCGTCGGTGATTCCGTGGATGGCCGTGGCCTCCGGCGGGATGGGGATCCCTGGATGGAACCGACGGACCCGTTCCTCCACGTCCCCGTTGGGCGACACCCGGATCACCGCTAGCTCGATGATGCGGTCCTTGGCCGGGTTGAGACCCGTGGTTTCCAGATCGAGGAAGGCGAGTGGGCGGCTGAGCCGGAAGGGGAGTTCCATGGGATATGACCATGCGCCCGAAGATGAGGGGGGGGACGGTTGCGAAGAAACCCGCTTCCTGCTAATGGTGCCAGGAGGAGCCCCTGACCGGCATGTGCCGAGGGAGGGGCGGACGTATCGTCAGAATCCGCTCACCGGAAAAGGTGGCATATCCCCGCGCCTTCCCCAAGGGGGTAGCGGGGTGCAGCCTCCCGAGCGGGGGGGCTAGGAGGGCGAGGGCGGTATGGAACGGGGCATGTTGGCTGTGGTCCTGGAAGGGTGGGGTGATCCGGAGGTCCTCCAGATTCGCGAGGTCCCCAGGCCTCGCCCCGGGCCCCATGAGGTCGTGGTCAAGGTCAGGGCTTCGGGGGTGAACCGGGCGGATCTCTTGCAACGGAGGGGGAAGTACCCTGCACCCCCGGGGGAACCTCAGGACATCCCGGGGTTGGAGTTTTCCGGGACCGTGGAGGAGGTCGGGGAGGAGGTGTCCCTGTGGCGTGTGGGGGACAGGGTGATGGGAATCCTGGGGGGAGGGGGCTACGCCCAATACGTAGCGGTCCATGAGCGGGCAGCGATCCGAGTGCCCGCCGGAATCCCCCTGGAGGATGCCGGGGCCATTCCCGAAGCCTTCCTCACCGCCTACGATGCACTGTTCCGTCAGGCTGCCCTGACGGAGGGGGAGACCGTCCTGATCCATGCTGTGGGAAGTGGGGTGGGAACCGCTGCCCTGCAGCTTGCGCAGAACGCGGGCGCCCGCTCCATAGGTACGGCGAGAGCCCCCTGGAAGCTGGATCGTGCCCTGGAACTGGGTTTGGATGTGGCGGTTGAGGGGGGAGAGGATTGGGTCCAGAGGGTTCTCAACGCTACCGGTGGGGAAGGCGTGGACGTGATCCTGGACCTGGTGGGAGGAGGATATTTGGCCGGGAACCTGAAGGTGATGGCCACGGGGGCACGTCAGGTGGTGGTGGGAGTGCCTTCCGGTTCCCGGGCGGAGCTGGACCTCCGATGGCTCATGACCAGACGGGCACTGATCCGGGGCACCGTTCTGCGGGGGCGGCCTGTGGAAGAGAAGCTGGCCTTGTCACGGGAATTCGAGCATCGGGTGGTTCCCTTGTTAGCGGCCCGGAAGATCCGGCCGGTGTTGCACACGGCACTGCCCGCCCACCAGGCGGCAGAAGCCCATCGTCTGCTGGAAGACAACCGTACCTTCGGAAAAGTCGTTCTCCTTTGGGATTGAACGGAAGGGAGGTAGTTCCGTGGCCCTTGTTCGGTTTGGCCGGTTCGGGGAATTGGTAAGATCCGCATGGCTGGTGGGCTGCCTGGTCGGTGGGACTGTCTCTCCGTCGGCGGGTCAGGGGACTGCGGTACCCCAACTGGATACCCGCATCTATGACATCATCACCGCCGTCTCGGCGACCCGCATCGAGGCCGATGTCAGGAGACTCGTAGCCTTCGGAACCCGGAACACCTTTTCGGACACCTTGTCCGAAACCCGGGGTATCGGGGCGGCCCGAAGATGGATCAAAGGGGAGTTCGACAGGATCTCCGTAGCCTGTGGGGGGTGTCTGGAAGTCTTCTATCAGACCATCCTGGTTCCACCGTCCCGCCGTATCCCCACCGAGACGGCGGTGGTCAACGTGATCGCAATCCAGCGCGGTACCCGCTATCCCAATCGGTATGTCATCATCTCGGGGGATATCGATTCACGGGCATCCGACGCCTACGACGCAGTGGGCGATGCCCCGGGGGCCAATGACAACGCGACGGGAGTGGCGGCCGCCCTGGAAGCTGCGCGCGTCCTCAGCCGCTATTCCTTTCCTGTGAGCGTCGTGTACGCCGCCCTCTCGGGGGAGGAGCAGGGGCTGTATGGGGGGAGGAAGATGGCCGAAGTGGCTCGGGCGGAAGGGTGGGAAATCTTGGCGGTGCTCAACAACGACATGATCGGCAACACCGAAGGGATCACCGGCCTGAAGGACAACGCGACCTTCCGGGTCTTCTCGGAGCCGGTCCCGGCCACCGATTCCTTGACCCAGCATCAGGCCCGTCGCACAAGGGGTGGGGAGGTGGACGGGCCTTCCCGTCAACTGGCCCGCTACGTGGCCCGGATCGCCGATCTTTACTTCCCCACGCTCCGAGCCCGGATGATCTACCGTCTGGACCGTTTCGGTCGGGGTGGACACCACCGCCCCTTCAATGACCTCGGCTACCCGGCGGTAAGGATCATGGAAAGCCAGGAAAATTACCACCGTCAGCACCAGGACGTTCGGGTCGAGGAAGGCGTCCGATACGGCGATCTGGTGGAGTGGGTGGATTTCGACTATGCGGCCAAGCTCACTGCTCTGAACGCGGCGGTGTTGGCTTCTCTGGCGTGGGCTCCGCCGCCTCCCACCAACGTCCGCGTCGGCGGGGCCGGGCGTCCCTCCACGACCCTAACCTGGGAGATGTCCGACGATCCCGATCTGCTGGGTTACAAGGTGTATTGGCGAGACACGACCGCACCCCAGTGGGAGCATTTCCGCTGGGTGGGCAAGGCAGACCGGTACACCTTGGAGAACGTGATCATCGATGACTTTTTGTTCGGGGTGGCCGCGGTGGGCAGGAGCGGGAACGAAAGCGTCGTGGTCTTCCCGGGAGGCTGAAGACGCAGCTTGTGGGGCTCCTTGATGCCCACAGGGCGCAGCAAGGAGCGGCTACCCCCTGAGCCAGAGCCGGTCGAATCTCCGCGTCGGCTTCTGGCCGATGCCACGATCCTTTGGCAGGAGATTCGCCGGTACCCCTAAAACGTCCGCGGCGGCAGATCCTTACGGTTGCTTCTGGAATTCGGGGGCATCCATGACCTGGGTTGCTCGCCCTCGATGCCGCCGGGGAACGCGCCATGGAGCCGGAAGGGGTCCCCCCGCACAGGCTGACGTCCCTCCTCCGGCATGCGACGCTTCGGGAAGGCGAGGAGATCCCCGCGGAGAAGGGGATGGTGCGTGACCCACGGCACCCCGGGGGTTTGGCCTGGCGAGATCCCCTGGGAGGAAGGGGATGGTGCGCCCTCTGCTCGCAGGCCCGGTAGCCCTGCCAACCACCACCGACCGCCTGGCAGAGGGGGGCGGAGAAAACGAATGACCGGACTGCCGTGGGCAAGCTCCAGGGAATCAGCGGAGTCCCAGAGCTTCTTCCAGGACCCGCTCCTGGGCTGCCTGGTGGTCCCTTTGGCGGCCCTCCGCGGGGCTGGCCCGGGGAGGACGCGCGGCATAACGAAGGGGAATGGACCGGGGCACCACCTCCCTCAAGCGCGGTCCCACGAAGCTCAGGGCCCCCTGGTTGGCCGGTTCCTCCTGGGCCCAAACCACTTCCTCGAGGCGGGGCAGGGCGGCCACAACCTCGGCCAAAGCCTGGGCAGGGAAGGGATAGAGCTCCTCGAGCCGAGCCACCGCCACGTGGGTCAGCTCCCCACGTCGGGGGTGCCCCTCGAGTTCATAGGCGATCTTGCCCGAGCAGAGGACCAGACGGGTGACGCCGTGCCCGTGGCCGTCCCCGAGGAATTGCGGTCCGAGCACCGACAGGAAACGGCCGGACGCCAATTCGGACAGGCGGGAAGTGGCGCGGGGGTGCCTGAGAAGGCTCTTGGGGGTGAAGATCACCAGGGGCCGAGCCTTGGGGTGAAGGGCTTGCCTTCGGAGAAGGTGAAAGTATTGGGCGGGGGTGCTTGGGAAGGTGATCCGCATGTTCCCTTCCGCCGCCAACTGCAGGAAGCGTTCAGGCCGGGCCGAGGTGTGCTCCGGGCCTTGACCCTCGTGTCCGTGGGGAAGGAGAAGCACAAGGCGGGAGAGCTGCCCCCATTTGGCCCTGCCCGAACTCACGAACTGATCCAGGATGACCTGCGCCACATTCACGAAATCCCCGAACTGGGCCTCCCACAGGACGAGACCGACGCTGCTTGCCACGTCGTACCCGTATTCGAAGCCCAGAACGGCCGTCTCGCTCAACGGGGAATTGTAGACTTCGAATCGGGCCGGGCCGAGGGTGGAGAGGGGAACGAACCGGCTCCCGTTCTCCACGTCGTGGAGCACCAGGTGGCGCTGGCTGAAGGTACCCCTTTCGGAATCTTGTCCGGTGAGTCGGACTGGGATCCCTTCTGCGAGGAGGCTGGCGAACGCCAGCGTCTCGGCGTGGGCCCACTCGAGGGGGGTTTGCGCGTCTGACCCTTCCGCCCGCTTGCGCAGGTGCCTGCCGAGCTTGGGGTGGATCTGGAAGCCGGGGGGGGTGCTGTGGGCGGCCCGGTTAAGCCGGAGCAGCGTCTCCCAAGGGACCGCAGTTTCCGGAGAGGGAGACCCCTCGTCCGTTTCCTCCCGGGCCTCCGGGAGGGGGGAGTCCGGTTCCGCCTGGGCCTCCTGCTGAGCGGCCCGGAGTCGTTTGGCCACCTCCTCCTGCATGGCCCTGGCTTCTGCAGCGGTGACCAGACCTTCACGCTGGAGCTTTTCTGCCCAGAGGGCACGGACGGTGGAGTGTGAGGCAATGGTGCGATAAAGGGCGGGTTGGGTGTAGGTAGGCTCATCACCCTCGTTGTGACCGTGGCGACGATACCCGACCAGATCGATCACCACGTCGTCGTGGAAGCGGGCCCGGTAGGCCAGCGCCAGACCCACGGCGGCAAGGCAAGCCTCCGGATCGTCGGCATTCACATGGATGACCGGCATGTCGTAACCTTTGGCCAGGTCCGACGCGTAACGGGTGGACCGACCGTCCCGGGGGTCTGTCGTGAATCCCACCTGGTTGTTCACGATGATGTGGAGGGTTCCCCCGGTGGTGAAGCCCCTCAAACGGGCCAAATTGAGGGTCTCGGCCACCACGCCTTCGGCGGCAAAGGCGGCATCGCCGTGGATGAGGATGGGCACCACGGAATCCAGATCCTGGGTCACGTCCCTCCCGGGTCCCGGGAACTGGCGTGCCCTCACCATCCCCTCCACCACGGGGTTCACGAACTCCAGATGGGAGGGATTGGGGGTGAGGGAGACCTTCAGCTCCCCCCCCTGCGGGAGGGGATAGGTGCCTTCCGAACCCAGATGGTACTTCACGTCGCCCGTGCCCTCCTCATGGGCGGAAGAGGGCCAGGCCGGGACCGTTTTTCCCTCGAAGCCTTTCAGGATCTCGCGGTAGGGCACTCCCACGATGTGGGCCAGTACGTTCAGGCGGCCCCGGTGGGCCATGCCAATGATGACCTCGCGCCCTCCCTGCTCCCCGATGCGGACCATGGCCTCGTCCAGCATGGGGACCAGCATATCGGTACCTTCGATGGAGAACCGCTTCTGTCCCAGGTAGGTCCGGTGGAGAAAGTGCTCCAGGCCTTCAACCTCGCTGAGACGCCACAACAGCCGGCGCTTCTGGGTGTCAGAGAGGGGCTGAGCATAGGCCCCGGACTCCACTTGCTCCCAGAGCCACCTGGCCTTGATCGGGTCTTCCAGATGCTCGAACTCGTAACCGGACGATCCACAATAGGTGCGCTCGAGGCGTCGGAGAACTTCCGCCAAAGGCTCGTCTCCCCAGCGAGGCTCTACCACGGACGCCGGAATCGTCTCCAGCTCCTCCATGGACGTGCCGAAGAAAGCGGGGTTCAGCTCAGGATGCCCTGGAGGTTCGCTTCCCAAGGGATCGAGGCGTGCCCGCTGATGCCCGTGGGCCCGGAAGGCCTGGACGAGCGAAGCCGCCCGTGCCACGAGAGCCAGAAGCCCCTGGAGGCCTTCCGGGGAAATGGCCGTTGAGGGCGCGGAAGGTGGGGCAGACAGAGCCCGCCCCACCCAGGGGTCCGGCGGGAGGAGCCCTGCGGAGGCCGCAACCTCGGGGCCTCGTGAAAAGAAAGCCCGCCAGGAGGGGGGGACGGATTCGGGATTACGGGCGAACTCCTCGTAAAGGAGCTGCACGTAGGCCGCATTTTGCGGATCGAACAACGGGTCCTTCATAGTCGTTTTCCTCCCGGCATCGAGACCGGGTGGATGGTGGAGAACAAGAGAGAAACTTTTAATCTTAGGGAAAACGCGGTCCTGAGGGAGGGGGGGAGCGCCGTACGACCTTGCCGGCCCTCGGAGGAACCCGTTCCCCTCCCAACGGGTAGGGGGCCCCATGATGGCACGCCCGAACCTGCCCGAAGGGGTCGAGGAAGTGGAGGAAGTCCTCCGGGAGGGCCTCCCACCCCTATGGTTCCAGCCTACCTGGGCTGTCCGGTTCCCCTGGTTGATCCAGGGCATCACCGGTCGCAGGGGATCCGACGGGGATTTTGCCCTGTTCGGAGGAGCGCGGGATCCCGGAGGACCCGCGCGATGGGTCGGTTTGGCCCGGCGGTTGGGGTTCCCAGGGGTGGTCCACAGCCGGCAGGTCCACGGGGCAGCGGTGAGCGTGGTGGCAACACCGCCCCGCGGACTGGTTCTGGCTCCGGATCGTGACGGCCATCTCGCCTCCTCCCGAGGGACCTTGCTGGCGGTGACCGTGGCCGATTGTGTGCCGGTGTATTTGACCGATCCCGTTCGGCGGGTCATCGGGCTCCTCCACGCCGGCTGGCGGGGAGTGGCGGCTGGAATCCTGGAGGCGGCTTTCCGTCGGCTCCATGCGGAGTGGGGAAGCCTGCCCCGCCAGCTGGTGATCCACCTTGGGCCAGCCATCTGCGGGGCCTGCTATGAGGTCGGGCCGGACGTCCACGCAGCCCTCGGCCTCGAAGTCCCCTCCGCCCCTCTCCCCTTGGATCTCCGGGCTGTTCTGGTGAACAGGGCCCTGGCGTTGGGCGTTCCTCCGGCCCATATCACCGTGTCGCGATGGTGCAGCCGTTGTCGGCCCCCGGGGGCGTTCTTCTCCTACCGAAGGGGTGATTCGGGGCGACAGGTGGCTTTCCTGGGACTGCCGCGGGAAGAAGTAGGCCTTTGCACATGGTGCTCCTGGGCCAGGGAGGTAAGGAACCGCCGCGGGTCGCGCTTTTTCCTTTGTACGCTGTCCCGTCACGATTCCGCTTTCCCCCGCTACCCGCCCCTTCCCGTCACCCGTTGCGCGGGTTTCACGACGCAGGGAGGGACGGGGGACGGGCAGAGCGGCGCCGCTTAGCTTAGCTACGTAGGAAATCCGCAACCAAGGTCAGCGACGCCTCCGGGCACTCTTCCTGGGGCATGTGGCCGCATTGAGGCAGCTTGGCCAGTGTTGCCCGGGGGAGCATTCCCCTGAGACGTTCGCCCATGGCCGGAGGCACCACCCGGTCCCCTTCCCCCCAGAGCAGCAGAACGGGAACGGAAAGGTCACCCAGGCCGGTCAGGAGTTCCTCCGCTGCCAACGACCGAAGGGCCCTGGCCGATGCGTGGACTGCGTATCGCCCGCCCTTACTCCGTAACGGCCACGCATAAGCTTCCACCTGTTGGGGGGTGACCTTCTCCGGGTGTGCATAGGCCAGCTCCAGGGCTCTGCGGGCGATCAGTTTGGGGGGAGCGAGCCATAAGAGGAGGAGTCCCACAAAGGGCCGGGAGGCCCGACGAATCCAGGGCGAGAGGGGTTGGGGAAGGGCTGCGGGAGCCACCAGGACCAGACGGCAAACCCTGGGGTCTTGTTCCCGGAAAAGGTGAAGGGTGGCCAGCAGGACGATTCCCCCTCCCAAGGAGTGGCCGATCAAGGTGACGTCCCGCAGGTTCTGCTCCTGAAGGAAGTTCCGCAACAGTTGAGCTTGGTCCCACGGGCTGTAGCGATCATCCCTGGGTTTGGGTGACTTTCCGAATCCCTTCAAATCAACAAGGTAGACACGATGCTCCTGGGCCAGGACGGGAAGCCAGTGCCGCCAAGTAAAGCCGTGCGTCCCGAAGCCGTGGACCATCACAAGAGGGTTCCCGCCCGCGGGCCCGTGAGCTTCGAAAAAAAGGGGAAAAGGACCCACCTGCCGACCCCGGCCCAAGGCAAGCCTGATTCATTGGCGATTCTTGACCGCCATCACCTCATCTACGTAGCGATCCACCGCAACCAACACCTTCACCAGGTCAGCGGTGTCTTCGGCTTCGGCCAGTTCCACTGCGAAGCGCAGGAAGATCTGGCGAAGCTCCTCCCTCGGGGAAGTTGCGACGACCTCCTTCTCTTTCTTCCTCTCTTTCGGTGGTTTCCTGGCTTCCTGGCGAGGGGGACGAGCGGCAGGCTCTCTTTTCCTGCGGCTGGAGCCTCGTTTGGCCTGGGCCTTCCTCCG
>JAUQOX010000316.1 GCA_030550695.1 Gemmatimonadota bacterium
AGGGGATGCCCGGAAAGGGGCCCCAGGACCCCCAGCCGCCCCCCCCCCGGCGGAGGCGGGGGTAGCAGGCCACGAAACTCCCGGCGTCCTCCCGGCACCGAAGGACCTCCAGGGGGGCCACCTGAACCTGCTGGGAAAGGACCCTCAGGTTCACCAGCCCGACGATCTCGTCGTCTTCCAGGCGAAGACCGGGCCAATCCCGGGCCGGCGTGCCCCGGTACAAGTCCATGGCTCGACCCAGAAACCCTAGGGGCTGCTGCTCCGGCAGGGCCAGGTGGAAGATCTGGGCCCCCAGGCCGTAGCGAGCCGCCACATCCCTCCAAGGGCGCCCTCCCTTCCTGAGCCCCACCAGAGCGTCGGGCGATACCCCCGCCCGCTGGGCCAGAAACAGCACCACCGGGACCTCGTCGGGGGGGAGGCCTCCCTCGGCGATGAGAACCACCTCTTCGAGGGGGAGCCGGAAGAACTCCCCCACCGTCCGCAGGTAGGCCTCCCGCACAGCCTGGCTCACCGGCTGCTGCGCCGCCACCTCCGGCCCGAGACCCAGCAGACTCCCCCAGACAAGACAACCCAGGATCGGGCGATGGAGGGGGCTCACGGGCATGCTCCCATCGGAAGGCCGGTCCAGCCGCTGTACGAGGTAGTACGGCCCGGGAGGACTCCAGGTTCCGTTGCGGGCGCCCTAGCCCCGGCCCATTTCACCGAGACGGCCCTCCCCCCATGTCCACGATCTGGGCATAGCTATCCGGGTTCCACTGGGGCCGAGCCGGAGCGTTGGCCAGTTCAAGCCCGAGATGGAAAAGGAGCTTGGTGATCCGAGTGGCCTTGTTGACGTCGATCCGTTCCACCTCGTCGTCCACGCCGTGGTAGTCCTCGTGGACCCCCGTGAAGAAGAAAAGGATGGGAACCCCCCGCCGGGCGAAGTTGTAGTGGTCCGACCGGAAGTAGAACCGCTCCTCAGGCCAGATGTCATCCGCGGCCACGAGCCCCAGCTCGGGGCGGGCCCGGTTGACCCGGTTCAGGGTCTCGCCCAGGTCCGAATGCTCCTTACCGATGACCACCACCGAGTCGGGGGCGTTCCTGGAGATCATGTCCGCGTTGAGGTTGGCCACGATCTGGGCCAGGGGAACCGGGGGATTCTCGGCAAAGAAGCGGCTGCCCCAGAGCCCCCGCTCCTCTCCGCTCACCGCCAAGAAAATCAACGACCGAGCCGGCCGCTCCTTGAGCATGGCGAAGGCCTCGGCCAGCTCCACGACGGCAGTGGTTCCCGATGCGTTATCGTCGGCCCCGTTCCGTATGCTGTCCCCCTCGGCGTTGGGACGGCCGACCCCCACGTGGTCCATATGGGCCGAAAAGAGGATGTACTCCTGCTTGAGGCGGGGGTCCCGCCCCTCCAGGATCCCCACCACGTTCGGCAGGTCGAAGCTCCCCACCTCCTTTTCGGCGGTCTGGAGGGTCATCTCTAGCCAGGGCAGTTCCCGGACGACCATCCCTTCCCCGGCCTCGGCCAGGAGCCCGGCCGGGCGGATCCCGTGGGGGGAGAGGAGCTCGCTCAAGGCATTCTCCCGCACGGCCAGGACCGTGGTGGCCGAGGGGCTCGCCCAGGGCGCCCGGACCTGCCGCTGCTCCCGGGTGCGGTTCACCGCCGCATCCCACTCCTCGTCCGAGCTTCGGTCCAACACGACGATGGAGGCCGGACCCGCCTGGACCAGAGCTGGCGGCACGCGGGTTCTCCTACGGGCCATGGGTCCAGAAGGCGATTCCGCCGGCGGAGGGGTGATCACCAGCACGTGTTTCCCTTGCAGTTCCTCGTGAGGGAACTCGACACCCTCCGCCATCAGGTTACCGGCAACCAGGACCGCCGGGCCGGTGATGGAACCGGTGGCCGGGATGCCCATGAAGTTCACGTCCACCCCGAAAACCAGCTCCGGCCCGTCCTTGACGCGCAAGGAGGAGCCTTCGAAATCCGGCTGAACCTCCCGCATCGTGTAGGTTTGGAGAAAGCTTTTCCCCCCTCCCCCCGGCTTAAGGCCGTAACGCCGAAACTCCGACGCGATCCAGCGGGCCGTCATGTCCAGTCCGGGACTGGGGTTGGCCCTGCCCATCATGGAGTCGTGGGCGATGATGGAGATCTTGCGGAGGTAGTCCTCTTCCGAGATGGATGCCACGGCCTCTTCCACCGGCACACCCCGGGCACAGGCCCCCGCCAAAGGGATCAGGAGCCAGGCCCCAACCCAAGTGCGCTTCATGCTTTGTTCCTCCATGTGGGGATGGTTCGGTAATGGGACGCAGGTTAGGGTGAACGACCCAAGGTCACGGACGACGGGGCACCGGGGTGGCCCCCGGGGGCGCCCGGTAGATGGGGTAAAGCCGCCCGCCCTGGAGGGTCTGGGAGAAAAACCCCCATGCCACGAAACCGTCGTCGGAGCGGGGCTCCAGGAGGGCGAAAGCCACCCGGGCCAAGGGCTGGTCCATGGGGATCCAGGTGGTGCCGGCGGGCAGGGTGAGCGTTTCCCGGCGGTAAGCCCCCCGAACCGTCTGACCCTGCCGCCCCTGGTAGGCTTGGGGCTGTGTGGCCACGGAATCCACCTGGAAGACCTCCACGGTCAGGGTCACGGGCCCGCTCAGGACCGAACTCCGGACTCCGTGGGCGGCCAGACGCTCCAGGGCCGTCTGGAGCTCCCTCTGGGCAGGACCCTCGCCGGGAGGTACCAGGTACCCCTGGGGGACCTGCACCCGCTCGGTGGCCCGGAAGGTCCCGAACTCGTAGAGCTGAACGGGGTTCCGCACGTCGCGGCGCCGAAACATGATGTCACCGGTAAAGGGATTCCGCTCCTCGTCCACCTCGCCTAGAAGAATGGTCACAGGTTCCGCAGAACGTTGAAAGGTGGCCAGCACAGCCAGGGAGTCTCCCACCAGGGAACGGGAGTCGGCCTGGGCCGTCCTCCGGCGGATTTCCGAGGCGTTGCGATAGGCGAATTCCACCAGTTCCTCGACGAACCACTGGGAAATGCGGATACGCTCTTCGAAGGTGGCGTAGGCATACGCTTCGCCCAGGATC
>JAUQOX010000317.1 GCA_030550695.1 Gemmatimonadota bacterium
CACATCCTCGGCGCTGAAACGGTCGCCGGTCACGGAACGGGCGTACCGCGCCAGGGGATACCAGTAGCGCCGCACCAGCTCCTCGAATGCTTCGCATTCGCCCTCACAGAGCCGCCCGAAAAGAACGCCGTCCGGGAGATGCTCAGCAGCGGCCGTCCGCACCGACGTGCCCATGTCCTGCCCTCAGGCTGTATGCTTGGCCCGCTAGCGTCACGGGGGAGGGGGCGCCCGATCGCTTGCCCCTACCTGATACGGCGGTTCGCCCTCAAGACCGACCCGCCACCCTCGTCCGGATCGAGCTCCGGCCGCGGGCGAAGCGCATTCTAGGGCTCGGTGCTGGAATCGGCAAGTCCAGAAAAATTTTCCTTCAACCTCCTAACGGACGGCAGGGGGCTGGCAGCCCACGGGCGGCGCACTCGCCAGCCGGCACGATCATGCTGGAGAAAACGACGTCGCCGGGGCGGTCGCGGGGAAGGGTCTGGAGCCGGTTGTATCTCCGAGCGTCGATCCAACGGGTGCCCTGTTGCCACATCAGGGAGTAGAGGCGGTTATAGAGCAGCTCTGTGATGAACGCATCCGTAGGACTGGCGGGGGTGAGACCCGTCGGGGGAAGCCCCCCAGCATGCTGCCGGATCAGGTTGATGTCGTCGATGGCTCCCCCACGGTCGCCGGTATGCCAGCGCACCTCGGCTCGAAGGAGGATCAGCTCCTCGTTGTTGATCAAGGGAATGGGGGCACCCAGGTTCGCCGAGGCAGGGCTCGTGGGGCTGTTGTACAGGATAGGCTTGTGGGTTCCGGTGAGGCCCTCGAGGGTTTTCGATCGGCCTGCCGCCATGACCTTACGAGTGAGTCGCAGATCCGGAGATCCGTCGGCTCGAAGTTGGACGCCGGTGAGAATCGAGGGGTGCACCCACAGCCTGTCGCTGCTGAGGGGCTCGGAAATGGGGTTGGTCGGCTCCCCGGTGGCCGTTGAGTATGCGAAAAAAACCCCGTTGGCAAGGGACCCGGGAAGACCCGACACAGTGAGGAAGGAGGCGTCCAGGGCGGCGGCCGCCTGTGCCCAACAGGGCTGACAGTTGTTGAAGGTTGCGCGGTGGACGAGGACCTTGGCCGCTAAGGCCCGGTTGAACCGGGCGAAGGAGGCCGGGGTGGAAAAACCTGTATAGCCGGGTGCCATGGCAAACGGGAAAGAGGCGCCCCCCGCCAGGAGGTCGGCGTAAGCCTCGTCCAGAAGGGCGGACACTGTCCGCATGGCCTCACTGAAGGGGACGAAGGGGGCTGGCTCGGCCGTGATGGGTCGGTCCACGTCGATGGGGATGCCGTATTCTCCTGTGCGGATCGCAACGCGATATAGGTGCCATGCCTTGAAGGTCTTGGCGAAGCCGGCGGCAGCCCGTCTCTCTTCATCGGTCAGACCACCCGCCTTGGGAAGGGCGGCCAGGTAGGTGTGGATGGTGCGGATGGCCGAGTAGGGCCCCAGCCAAATCCCCGAGTTCCGCCCCGTAGGATCCTGGGGGCCTCGAATTTGCTCGTCGGTTTCCCTTGGGTCGTTCCCCAAGAGGTTGTACCCTTCCCTCCCGTAGATAGCGTAGAATTGGATCTCGGTACCTACGTCGGTGAAGGTCTGGGCGAAGATCCCTCGTGCCGCCCGCTCCAAGACCAACCGCGTGGGGGTGCCGGTCAATTCCTCGGCGGTCGGCGCATTGGTGTTGACGATGTCCAGATCAGCGCAGGCGCCAAATAGGAAAGGCGCAAAGTAGGTCAGCAGAGCCCACTGGCGGGGCGCGCCGGCCCCGGGTGCGGATTTTTCGCCGGAGATCTTCATCAGAAACCTACCATGACGTTAAAGTAGAAGCTTCGGCTCGGCGGATAAGGACCGATGTCGAGGTTGTTCCGGATGGCCGCCGGACCAAAGTTTGCGACTTCGGGATCCAGCCCAGAGTAACGGGTCCACATGTGGAGGTTCCGACCCTGGACCCCCATCCGGAGGCTTCGCAAGCCGAGCCCTAAGGACTGGTAGAGAGGAGCAGGTACCTCCCATTGGAGGGAGGCTTCTCGGAGTTTCACAAAGGTGGCGTCCTCCACATAAACCGAGGCCACCCCCGCCAGCCGGGCGCCGTTCCGTTTCTCCCAGGAAGGCTTCCCGTAATCGTGCGAGGTTCCCGCGTGATCGTAGAGGTATTGGGTGAGATTGATGACACTGCCCCCCTGTTGCCAGTCGACCACCCAATTGAAGCTCCAGCCCTTCCAGTTGACGTCGTTCACGAAACCCATGCGGAAATCCGGGGCGCTGTTGCCCACCTGGACAAGGGTCGGAGTGCGCTTGCCCTCCTTGTCGAAATCGAAGGCGACGATCTGAGTGATGGGCTTGCCGACCTGGATATAGGTTCGCCCCAGGTTCCCGAACCCGGACTGGGGGGGGAAGAACGGGGGCAGGCCGGCGAGGTCCACAACCTCGCTGGTGTATCGGGTGAAGGTGGCCCGGGAAACCCACTGCCCCGTGCGGTGACGGACGGCAGCGTACCCGACGGCTGCTTCGATTCCGTCGTTTCGGATCTTGCCTCCGTTGAAGATCTGGGTAGCATAACCCGTGGAAGGAGCTGGGACCCGCTGGAGGAGGAGATTCGTAGTGTTCCGGGTGAACCAGGTCAGCTCCCAGGTCAGCCTCGAGTGCAAAGCCACGCCGTCGACCCCTAGCTCGATCTCCTTCAGCCGCTCGGGTTCCACCGTGGGCGATCCTGCAGCTGTGGAGACCGTAACACCCTGTTGCCCACCCAGCTGCGGGGTGGACAAGTTGGTGAATTTCTGTCCGAAACGGGGTTGATTGCCGGTTTCTCCGTAGGCGGCGCGAATCTTGATTTCGCTCTCCTCGCCAATCCAGTTTGCGAGGCGGTACGAAGCGGAGATCTTGGGGAATATGTAGTATTTCCGGGTGTCGCCGTTGACGCTGCTCCGCTCGGCCCGCAACCCGCCCAGCAAAAGAAGACGATCGGACAGCAGGCCCAGTGCTTCTTGCACGTAGACGGCAACAGTCCTTTCCTGCTCGAGGT
>JAUQOX010000318.1 GCA_030550695.1 Gemmatimonadota bacterium
GGAACCCCCCTGCCCTCGAATGCCCACGGGCAGGAGGCAGCCCACCAAGGTCGCAAGAAAGGCCCCTCCCCAAACGGTGACCCGTCCCCTTCCCCACCCGAGCCCTTGACCCTCGCAAATTCCCCGGCGCGCCATCCGCCGCACTGCCCTACCAGCCGTGATCATCTTCCCTCTTCCTCCTTTCGTTCCACAGCTACCGGTACGACACCCAACTTGGCCGACCGCGTCCACCTTCGCCATATTCATCCGAGGCCGGTTCCTCGAGGCACCGTTTCCCCTCGCGGAACCCCTTCGGTGGACCATGTCGTCCTGGATTCTCCGTCAAGGATCTTCCCATGATCGGCTCTCTGCGTCGCCTCCTCATCCTCGGCACCTCCAACCGACACCTCCGCCCCATGTCCGTCTCGCCCAAGAAGCTCCTGGCCAGCCTCCGGGAACTCCATTATCCGGCTGCTTTCCTGTTCCTGGGGACCCTGGCCGCCCCCCTCACCGCCCAGGACCGGCTTCCCTCCATGCCGGGCTACGCCCGGTATCGGGAGATGGCGCCCCACATTTCCACCTCCTGGGTTTCCGGCGCGTTGCGGGTCAACTGGGCCTCCGACGGACAAACCTTCGAATACGTCTGGCAAGGCCAACAGCACCGCTACGACGTCCAACTCCGCCAAGCCACGACCTTGGGCGATGCGCCGGCGCCGGTCCGGCCCCAGGGCCGTCCGGGAGGCGGTCCGGAGAGGGGAAGGCAGTATGAGGTGGCGGAATCCCCCGACGGACGGTACACGGCCGTCTACCGCGACCGGAACGTCTACATCCGCACAAGGGACGGCTCCCAGGAGATCGCCGTCACCACCGACGGAAACGAACGTGACCGCGTCAAGTATGGAACGGCCAGCTGGGTCTATGGGGAAGAACTGGATCAGACCACCGCCATGTGGTGGTCTCCCGACGGCAAACGGCTGGCCTACTACCGCTTCGACGAAGGGCCGGTTCCCGACTATTACCTTACCCTGGGGCAGACGGAGATCCAGAGCCGGTTGGATGTGGAGGCCTACCCCAAGGCCGGCGCTCCCAACCCCATCGTAGACCTTTACGTCTACGACCTGGACACCGGCAAATCGGTGCGCCTGGACGTGCGCGACGGAAAGCCCTTCGACAATGACGTGGTGGGGCACTACGTGTACCGCATCGGCTGGAGCCCCGACGGCAGCGAGATCACCCTGCATCGCACGAATCGCCGGCAGAACATCCTGGAGTTCGCCGCCTGTTCCCCCACCACCGGTTCCTGCCGGGTCATCGTCCGGGAAGAGTGGCCCGCCAGCTGGGTGGAGAACCATCCCCCCCTTTATTACCTGAAGGACGGCAAGCGCTTCTTGTGGATCTCGGAACGTACGGGATGGAGGAACCTCTACCTCTACGACCTCTCGGGAAGGCTTCTGGCCACCCTTACCCAGCACGAATTCGAGGTGGCCGACGTGGTGCGGGTGGATGAGGAAAGAGGGGAGGTGTGGTACATGGCCCGGGACGGCGACAACCACATGAAGCTTCAGCTCCACCGGGTCGGTCTCGACGGCAGGGGCGGCCGGAGGCTCACGGACCCGGCGTTCCACCACACCGTGCAGATTTCGCCGGACGGCCGCTACATCGTGGATGTAGCCCAGACCCACAACCACCCACCCTTCACCCGGCTGCTGGACCGGGACGGGAACGTGGTGGCGGAGTTGGCCAGCAGCGACCTCAGCCGGTTCGAGGAGCTGGGCTTCCAGCGGGTGGAGATGTTCACCTTCACCGCGGCCGACGGCGTGACCCAACTCCATGGTCTGCTCCACAAGCCCTCCAACTTCGACCCCACCCGCAAGTACCCGCTGTTGGTCAGCGTCTATGCCGGCCCCGCCACCAACGGCGCCAGGGAAACCTTCGTCACCCCGCATCCCCTTACCGAGTTCGGCTTCCTGGTGGCGACGATGGATTCCCGCAGTGCTGCCGGCAGGGGGAAACGCTTTTTGGATGCCATCTACCTGAAGCTGAGCACCGTAGAAGTGGATGATCAGGCCGCGGGGGTGAAGGCCCTGGCGGAGCGTCCCTACGTGGACCCCACCCGGGTCGGCATCTTTGGAACCTCTTACGGGGGAACGGTGTCTCTCATGGCCATCCTGCGGCACCCGGAGGTGTTCCAGGCCGCCTGCGCCTCCAGCGCCGTCACCGACTGGCGGAACTACGACTCCATCTATACGGAGCGCTACATGTGGATCCCCCAGGAGAACCAGAGCGGCTACGACGCCGGCTCCGCCATGGCCTATGCCGACCGCTTGCGGGGAGACCTGATGCTCTACTACGGCACGGCGGACAACAACGTACACCCCTCCAATACCCTCCAGATGATCGCAGCCCTCCAGAGGGCCGGCAAACATTTTCAGGTACAGGTGGGGCCCGACCGGGGGCACACGGCGTTGGGCACCGACCGTATGATGGAGTTCTTCCTGGAGAGTCTGGTGCTTCGCCGTCCAGGCGAGGTGAGGATCCCTTAGCCGGATATTCTCCGGCTCCACCGCTGACCCTGTCATCGTCGGAGACCTTCGAGCCCATGTTCCTCTTCCTGTCGGCCATGGTTCAGATGGCCCCGCTCACGGCTCATCCCCCACAACAGCCTCCACAGATCCTCGTATCGTCCGCATGGCTCGAGGAAAATCTGCGCCGTCCGGATCTGGTGCTTCTCCACGTGGCTCAACGGCCGGAGGAGTACGCCCAAGGGCACCTTCCCGGTGCCCGGCTCTTCCTTACCGATTGGTTCCTGTGGGAAGGGGAAAAGGGGTGGGGCTCGGAGATGCGGTCGCCCGAGAGGATTCGGGAGGCCTTGGAACAGGTGGGGGTCCGCGACGGATCCACGGTGGTGGTCTATGGTGAGAACCCCCTGTATACCGCACGCCTTTGGATGACCCTGGATGTCTTGGGAGTGGGCGCAAGGCCCCCCCTGTTCCTGGACGGGGGCCTCCAGGTCTGGCGGGCCGAAGGCCGCCCCCTCACCGCCCAGGTACCCGACGTGC
>JAUQOX010000319.1 GCA_030550695.1 Gemmatimonadota bacterium
GACGGACAAAACCCGCCTGAGGCTAGGGCAACCCGACCCCCCCGTCCAGGGGGGGGAAGTCGCCGTTGGGCGTCGGCGGGTCCGGCCGCAGACCCGCCCCCTCCGTCCCGGGGGATCCCTGCCCCCCAGGACGGGTAGAGGGGGAGTCCCCGAAGGGCCGGCCTCTCCCCGGGCCCGGCTCGACCCCGCCGGCGAGGCGCCGGCCCATCCTGTTCACCCGAACCGCCCTCAGGGCAAGCCATGAACCCTTCCACCCCCGCCGGCCCCACCGGCATCGTGCTCCTCAACCTCGGGGGCCCCAAGACCCTGGACGACGTGGGGCCCTTCCTCGAGGCCCTGTTCCAGGATCGGGAGATCATCCAGCTCCCCTTCCAGAAGTGGCTGGGCCCCTTCATCGCCCGCCGCCGGACCCCGAAGGTCCAACAACTCTACCAGGCCATCGGGGGCGGTTCGCCCATCCTCCACTGGACGGAACTCCAGGGTCGGGGGATGGTGGAGCGGCTGGACCGTCTGAGCCCCGAAACCGCGCCCCACAAGTTCTACGTGGCCTTCCGCTACATCACCCCCACCAGCGAAGAGGCATTGCTCCAGATGAAGGCCGACGGGGTGGAGCGGGCCGTGGCCTTCACCCAGTACCAGCAGTTTTCCTGCGCCACCACGGGATCCAGCCTGAACGAGCTGTGGCGGGCCGCAGGGCGGCTGGGGCTGGCCCGTCACTTCCGCTGGAGTGTCATCGACCGCTGGCCCACCCACCCCGCGTTCATCCGGGCCATGGCGGAGTCCGTGCGCAAGGGACTGGAACTCTTCCCCCCCGAGGAGCGGGACCAGGTCCTGCTCCTGTTCAGCGCCCACTCCCTGCCTCTATCGGTGATCAACCGGGGCGATCCGTATCCGCAAGAGGTGGGGGCCAGCGTCCACGAGGTCCTCAAGGCCGGGGGGTTTCCCAACCCCTATCTGCTGTCCTACCAATCCGAGGTGGGGCCGGTGCGGTGGCTGGGGCCCAGCACCGAGACGGTGATCCGGAACCTGGGGGCCAAGGGGATCCGCAACGTCCTGGTGGTGGGGATCGCCTTCACCAGCGACCATATCGAAACGCTGTCGGAAATCGACCGGGAATACGGCCACCTTGCCAAGGAGGTGGGGATCGAGCGCTTCCACCGGGCGCCGGCCTTCAACGACGACCCCCTGTTCCTGGACGCCCTGGCCCAGATCGTCCTGGATCACCTCCGCTCGGGCCGGGCCTGCTCCAACCAGTACGGCTTCCGCTGTCCCGGGTGCACGAACCCCGAGTGCCGGAACATCCTGAACCCCATCGCGCCCTACCTCCGCACACCCCTTTCGGCGCGCTGAGCGGCCCCCGGCCAGGGCCGGGCGGGGGGGCGACGGCGCCCCCCCCTTGCGGCCGCGCCTATCCGTGGGTCGAGACCGCGGCCTCCGGCCGGCCGGCACCCTCGGGGGCCGGCCGCCCCTCCAGGCCCTCCTCCTCCAAGAACCGCACCAGACCTCCCCAGGCCTCGTCCAACTGGAAGCCGTGGGCCCGGAGGAACGGACGGGAAATGAAGTGGGTGTTGATGACCCGGATGCCCTGGGCCCTCATCCGCAGGGCGAACTCCTCCAGGAGCTCGCCCCCCAACCCCTGCCCCCGCAGGGCGGCGGAAATGACCAACCCGTCCATGTGGGCCACCCCCGGCTCGGTGATCTCGTAGCAGATCCCCCCCACGATCCGCTGCTCCGAATCCACGGCCAGCAGATAGCGGGCCTGATCCCCCAGGCTGAAGGGCATGCCCGCCTCCAGGTAGAGCCGGTAGAGCCGGCCGATTTCCGCGGGTCCCACCGGCTCCCGGATGGTGTAGAGGTCGCCCCGCCGGTCCCTCACCTGGGCGCTCACCACCACAACCCCCCGCCCCTCCTGCCCCACGGCCTGGACCTCCACCGGACGGCGGAGCCGCGCCGCCGGGAACACCATCCGGGAAAAGACCAGGCGGTCGGCCTCGGAGGTCAAGGTATCCTGGAGTTCCGACAGCTCCACCAGGTGGGTCGGCCGCAGGTCCGGCGCGTGGAACATCTTCCTGAGAAGGCGATCGAAAGCTCGACAGGTCTCGTCGGGGAAGCCGGCAAAATAGGTGTGGCGATAGAAGGTGTAGCGGCCCAGATCGCCGTGCTCTTCCAGACGATAGAGCCGGTACATCTCCAGGATGTGCTTCTCCCGCGCCTGGGGCGTGGCCCGGGGGTTGTCCCGTTCCCAGGCCCGGTAGCGCTCCACCGCACAGTGGAGGGCCAGCGGAATGCGGTATTCCGCCTGCAGCTTCTCCCGATACTCCTCCAGCCGCTCCTTCAGCCGCCACGAAGCGTCCACCTCCGGAATGGCGGAGGTCTCCAGGGCCAGAGCCAGTTCCTTCAGGAAATCTGCGCCTCCGGCCCTGCCCAGGGCCTCCATGACGGCGTCGAAGACCCAGGTGATGTCGAGGATTTCCCGGGTCCACGGGTAATAGCTCACCGTGGGCAGGTAGAAGTTCTTGAGAAGGGGCCGCACCAGGGACAGGGGCCCCTCGTAGGGCCCCAGGTCCGCCAGGGCCAAAAGGGTAGCGGTCTGGCGGTAGTCCCGGGCGGGCACGGCCACGTTCATGGGCGAAACCGGGCCCGGAACGATCCGCCCGTCGCTTTGGGCCCACACGGTGAAAAAGGCCTGCATCCCCCGAATGAAGAGATTCCGCCAGTGTCTCCGTTCGGGGTGGAACTCCACGAAGCTTTCGCCTGTCAGCTCCCTGACCCGCTCCCACACCGTGAGGTCGTTCACCGACGCCATGGAAAACGCCCGCAGGTCGGGGCGGTAGCATCCGAAATGCCGCACCACGGGGGGACTGTCGGGCTTTCCGCCCAAGGCCACCATCCACAGCGTCATTTCGAGGGTCTCTTCCTCCTGGCCCGGCGCGGCAATGCCCACCAAGAGGTCGTAGTGCTTACCGGCAAGGGTATTCACGCTCACCCGATACACCCTGGACCGCAACAGACTGAAGACCTGGGCTA
>JAUQOX010000320.1 GCA_030550695.1 Gemmatimonadota bacterium
GTCATCACCGCCTGCGGCACCTCCTGGCATGCGGCCCTCCTAGGCGAACTCATGCTGGAGGAGATGGCCCGGATCCCCACGGAGGTGGAATACGCCTCGGAGTTCCGCTACAAGAACCCGGTGCTGGACGGACGAACCCTGGTCATGGCCGTGAGCCAGTCGGGGGAGACGGCCGACACCTTGGCGGCCCTCAGGGAGGCCAAGAGGCGGGGGTCGCCCATCATGGGGGTGGTCAACGTGGTGGGGTCCACCATTGCCCGGGAAACGGACTTCGGAATCTACCTCCACGCCGGGCCCGAGATCGGCGTGGCTTCCACCAAGGCCTTCACCTCGCAGGTGGTGGCCTTGGCCCTGGTGGCCCTCTATCTAGGGAGAAGGCGGGGGCTATCCCCGGAGCGGGGACGGGAACTCATCCGAGCCATGGAACGGCTCCCCGACCAGGTGGAGGAAGTGTTGGAACTGGACCGGCAGACCCGCAGGCTGGCGGAGGAATTCGCCGGCTCGCGGAATTTCCTCTATCTGGGCCGGGGGTACCAATTCCCGGTGGCCCTGGAGGGGGCCCTGAAGCTCAAGGAGGTGAGCTACATCCATGCCGAAGGCTATCCGGCGGCAGAGATGAAACACGGCCCCATCGCCCTCATCGACGAGGACATGCCTGTGGTTTTCCTGGCCCCCTCCGACCCCGTGTACCCCAAGGTTCTTTCCAATATCGAGGAAGTGAAAGCCCGGGGGGGACGGGTCATCGCCGTGGCAACCCGAGGCAACGAATCCATCCGGAGCAAGGTGGACCATGTCCTCTATGTCCCGGAAACCCATCCGGCGCTGCTTCCGGTCCTGACCGTGGTTCCCCTCCAGCTTCTGGCCTACCATGCCGCGGTGCTCCGGGGATGTGACGTGGACCAGCCCCGGAACCTGGCCAAATCCGTGACGGTGGAGTGAGCAGGGCATGAGGGTGGTGGTCCAGCGGGTGTCCCAGGCCCAGGTGACGGTGGGGGGGGAGGTGGTGGGTCGGATCGGCCGGGGGCTTCTGGTGCTGGCCGGATTTGCCCGGGGCGACGACGAGGCGAAGCTCCGCTGGATGGCCGACAAGATCGTGGGGCTTCGCATCTTCCCCGACGAGGAGGGCAAGATGAACCGGTCCCTCCTGGAGGCCGGCGGAGACCTTCTGGTGGTGAGCCAGTTCACCCTGTACGGCGATGCCCGCAAGGGCAAGCGCCCGAGCTTCGTGGATGCCGCCCCCCCCGAGGAGGCCATCCCCCTCTACGAGAGGTTCCTGCAGATCCTCAAGGAGACGGCCCCCTGCGCGGTGGAGAGCGGCTCCTTCGGGGCCATGATGGATGTGGCCCTGGTGAACACCGGCCCGGTCACCCTATGGCTGGAGCGCTGAGAAGGGCGGGGGTAGGGGAAGGGGGCCCAGGACCCCGGCCATGGCCGGAAAAGGCCGAAGGGGGTTGCCCTCCGAAGCCTGCCCCGGGAGGGAGGATCGTGGACCTGGTGTTGGCTTCCTCTTCCCCGAGGCGGGCGGGCATCCTCCGGGGGTTGGGCTTTTCCCTGAAGGTGGACCCTCCCCAGGTGCCCGAAGAGCCGGCGCCGGGGGAGGACCCCCGGGGCCATGCCGAACGACTGGCCCGGGAGAAGGTGGAGGCGGTGCGGGGGCGGCACCCGGGCGCCCTTGTGGTGGGAGGGGATACGGTGGTGGTCCTGGACGGGAAGATCCTCGGCAAACCCGCCACCCCGGGAGAGGCAGAGGCCATGCTCCTGGTTCTGGCGGGAAGGACCCACACGGTGGTGAGCGGGCTGGCAGTGGCGTTTCCCGACGGGACCGTCCGGTCGGGGGTGGACAGTGCCCGGGTGACGTTCCGCCCTTTCGGGGCCCCGTTGGCCCGAGCCTACGTGGCCACCGGGGAGCCCCTGGACAAGGCAGGGGCCTACGGCATCCAGGGGTGGGGGGCGGCGCTGGTGCGGCGGATCGAGGGGGACTACCACACCGTCGTCGGTCTCCCCCTGGCCCTCTTCCTGGATCTCCTCGAGGCGGAGGGCTGGCACTACGACTTCCAGGGCCTCGACCGGAGTTCGGTCCCGAGGGGGAAGTGAGGAAGACGGTTTCCCATGGCAGAGGGTAGCCCCACACCCCGGTTGCCGCCTCCCGGCCACGGTGCCGGCGACCTCCTGGCCCGGTTCCTCCGCCGTCTCCCCACACCGGTGGATTGGAGTTCCGACCGCCGGGGAGTGCGGATCTTGGACCAAACCTTGCTCCCGGCCGAGGAGCGGTACCTCGTGTTGGGCACCGTGGAGGCGGTGGTGGAGGCCATCCGCAACCTCCGGGTGCGGGGGGCCCCCGCCTTGGGGATCGCCGGCGCCCTCGGGCTGGCCACGGCCCTCTATCGTCGGGTGGAGGCCGGGGAGGGGGGACGGGAGCTGGTTCGGGGCTTTCTGGAGGACCTGGAGCGCCTCGGATCGTCCAGGCCCACGGCGGTGAACCTGGCGGCAGCCCTGGAACGCTTGAGGGTCGCGTTTTTCCGGTCCCCGGCGCCTGGTCCGGAGGCGGCGGCAGCCGTGGGCAGGGAGGCCGAGGCCATCCTTCGGGAGGAGAGGGAGATGGGGTTCCGCCTGGCGGCAGCCGGTTTGGAGCTCCTTCCCCCCCAGGGGTGTACGATCCTGACCCACTGCAACACGGGGGTCCTCGCCACCGGGGGGGTCGGGACCGCCCTGGGCCCGGTTTACCTCGCGGCGGCGCTCGGCATCCCGGTCAAGGTGGTGGCCGGGGAGACTCGACCGCTCCTTCAGGGCGCACGCCTTACGGCGTGGGAGCTCGCGAGAAGCGGGATCCCTGTCACGGTGATCGCCGACGGAGCCGCCGGGGCTCTCCTGGCCCGGGGAGAAGCGAACCTGGTCCTGGTGGGGGCGGATCGCATTGCGGCCAACGGAGATGTGGCCAACAAAGTGGGGACGTACTCCCTGGCCGTGCTGGCGGCCCACCACGGCATTCCCTTCTATGTGGCGGCCCCCCGGAGTACTTTCGAT
>JAUQOX010000052.1 GCA_030550695.1 Gemmatimonadota bacterium
CGGGCAGCGAGGCCCAGACCTGGGGCAGGAACGTGGCCCGGCGCCAGCCGTCCTCCACCACCAATCCGTCCTCTCCCGGCACCAGCCTCTGCAGAAGCTCTTCCCGGCTGGCAACCTCCAGGGGCTCGGGCTGGGTGAGTCGGGAAATGTGCAGCTTCAGCCGCAAAAGTTCCTGCCGCTCCAAAGGGGGGAAGCGGGGATCCCGAAAGGCTGCGGAAAAGGCGTTGTTCACCACGTCCTCCACCAACGGCCTCCAGGGGTAAAGGGTCCCCACGCACCCCCGCAGATCGCCGTCCTTCTCGAGGGTGACGAAGGTGGCACCGGGCTCGGATAGGGGAGGGGGGTAGTCTTCGCTTCGGATCTGGAGGGGCCTCCCGGTGTCCAGACCCACCCGAATGCTTTCCCACGCCAACTCCCGGAGCTGTTCACGATGGGATTGGGCCAGGGGGGTGAGTCCCTCGGGTGCCTTGGCGTCGGGACGTTCTGGGGAGGGGATATCCTGCTCTGCCATGGCTGTGCCCCCCTGGTGTTCCGTGAGCTTCTTGGGGCGAGGGCCCCACCGATCCCGTCCTCACTCCTTCCCATGGTAGGGCTGAGCCCGCGCCGGCGCCATGGCGGGGTCTGGCTCCCTCCGGGGCAGGGAACTCCTAGGCACCGATTTCCCCCTGGTCTTTCCCCCCCTTGCCGGGAAAGGTCGGACATGATACTTTAAGCTTGATCGGTTTCCTCATTCGGCGTTTCCTCCCGACATCCTAGGGGCCAGTCATGGGAGGAAGTCGTCTCCACCCTGACATGGAGGTGTGGTCCATGGTTCGTTCCCCGATCCTTGCCCTTGCCCTGGTGGTTCCCGGCTTGGCGGCCTTCGGAGGCAATCCTTCAAAGGGCACCCCCCCGTCAACTGCCGGGCTGGTCGGCGAGGCGGCCCGGCCGGCGGCCCCAGTCGAATGGAACGTGGATGCCTCCCATTCCGAGGTGGTCTTCAGCGTGCGCCACTTCTTCACCCCGGTGTCGGGGAGCTTTCACAAGTTCGACGTCACCCTGGACTTCGATGCCGAGAATCCGGCCAACAGCAAGGTGAGGGCTACCATCGACGTGGCCAGCATCGACACCCGCAACGACCGGCGGGACGCCCACCTGCGTTCTCCGGACTTCTTCGACGCGGAAAAGTACCCGCAGATCACCTTCGAAAGCACTTCCGTGCGGGTGGTAGGGCCCAACCAGCTCGTGGTCCGGGGCAACCTGACCATCAAGTCCACCACCCGCGAGGTCGAGCTGCCGGTCACCATCCAGGGAATCAAGGACCTGCCGCCGGATCTCCAGCAGATGTTCGGTGGGATCAAGCAAGTGGCCTCCTTCACCGCCCAGACCCGCATCGACCGCCGCGACTTCGGCGTGGGGGTGGGGAACTGGGCCGAGACCATCGTGGTGGGGGCCGATGTGGACATCAGCATCTCCATCGAGGCCAACCGGCGCTAAAGAACCGAAGGGGTCTCGAACCCGGCCGCGGCGGTTCGGCCGGGGCCAGGGCAGCCAAGCTCCGTCGAAAGACCGAGGGGGCGTCGGAACTCGTCCGGCGCCCCCTCTTTCATCCCTCCCGGAGAAGGGCGTTGGCCAGCCTAACGCAGCTTCTCCATCTGAGCCTGGGTAAGGGGCGTGGCGTAGAGGATCTGCCAGATATCGGCACCCGTCTTCACGAAGGACCACCTCGTCCCCCCAGGCCGGTCCAGCGTGACGAAATCGAACCTCATCCCCCCCGACTTGAAGTTCGGCGGCACCGGAATGATTCCCCTGCGGTAGTTCAGGTTCTTGCCCTGGGGATCGTTCCGGGAAGCCTCCCACCAGACCACGTCCACCACCCCGTCCTCGAACCAGTCCCGGACGGCGGCGTTCCGGTGGCAGTCCGTGCAGTCCTTCACCCCCCACCGCACGATGGTGTGGGCGTGGTAGGGCGCGAAGGCCACGATCGCCTTACCCCGGTAGATCACACTCTGATAGTTGGCCACCGTCACCTTTCCGTTCCGGTTCACCAGGAACTTCCAATCCTTGAACTGCCCGTAAGGAATCTTCTGGTTGGCTTCGATCTCCGACTCGAAGTGGCAGTTGTTGCAGGTGACGATGCTCTGCGCATGGCAAGCCGAACAATCCACGTTCTGGAGGTGGGCCCGGTGGAAGGTGTTGTCGCCCAATCGGGTGTGGCAGTCCTGACACTTGGCGTCGATGGCCCCGGGCTCCAGCATGGATTTGTATTCCTTGCCGTCGCCGTGGACGTCGCCCAGGGTGTGACAGTCCATACACGTCATGCCGGCGGCCCGATGGACGTCGGGGTAAGCATGGGTCACCGCCTCCGCCCGTTGCCGGCCATGGCATGCGAGGCAGACGCCGGTGGCCAGGGAATCGTCCACCTTGGCTCCCAGCTGGGGATTGTCGTTGGTATGGCAGGACTGGCAGCCCCGGGCCCCCTTCACCGGTCCGCCCATCCCCGGCGTGTGACAGCTCCGGCAGGCGAGGTTCTGATAAGGGATTCCCGTCAGGATCTCGAAACCCCCGTTGGGGGAGGCGTTGTAGAAGGTTTGCTTCCCCATGCCGGTGCGGTGGAGGCTGGTGGGGTAGTATTCGTCCCAAGGGAAGAAATTGCTCGTCACCTTGGGGGCATTGGAGCTGGGGGTTTCACCGGCGGCGTTCTGGGCGAACACCCTGGCCGTATACTCTTTGCCGTCCTCCAGGCCGTCGGCGGAGGTGAATCGGACCTCAGTCACCCCCCCCGGAACCGTACGCTGCAGCTTTGACGGCCCTTGCACTTCCACCCGGTAGGCTAGCGCACCCTTCGCCGGCGTCCACCCCACGGCCAGGGTATCCCCCAGCCCTTTCACCTGGACGGTCACCGCCTCGGGGGGGGACTCGGGTTCCGCCACGTTGGACTTTTCGTCCTCACAGCCCGTCACAAAAATGGCCCAAACGCTCCACAACACACCCGCCCATCGTCCCATCCGCATCACCCCGTGAGACTTCTCTTCCATTGGGAAATCCTCCAGCCGGTAGGGAGTTCTGCGATGCCGACAGCCAGCCCTGTCCACGCCAGCGCCACTCCCTTGCGAAAGGCATGCCAGCCGTCGCTCCCCTTCCCTGGCCGTCCGGGCGGCCTCAGGACGGATTCATCGGTTAGCTGCGGCAGATAAAAGTTTCTGCACGAAAGCTTCTGGAAGAGCTCTCAAAAGCCCCGCATGCGGAGCCAGAGCAGGAGGAAAGCCACCGCCACTCCCACAACCCCCTGCCACTCGCCGTTTCGGAAGTAAAGACGCAACCCTGGAGGACATGGGTCGCCGGCCAGGGGAACTTGGTGGCGGAAAGCGTCGGATCCCGGAATGACCCCCGGATTCCCCGTGTGGGAGGTGCAGGCACCAGCCTCATCCGCGCCGGAAGGGCCCTGCCCGCATGAAGAGGAGGAGGCCTTGTGGCTTCGGGCGGCATCATCCGCCTTCCTCCCCCCCAGGCCCCTCCTGGCCCCCCAAGGCCAAACGGCCGGCGTGGCGGCCCGGTAGGACCGGTAGGCATCGCCGAAGAGGTCCACCAGCTTCTTCTCCTCTTCCCGTGCAGCGGGGATGTAGACGGCCAGGAACAACAGGGGAAGACCCACCACGAAGTACCACTGTCCACCGGCCAAGGCCAAGCCCAGGAGCACGAGGAAGGAGCCCGTCCAAAGGGGGTGACGAAGGTAGGCGTAGGGCCCCCGGGTGGTCAGTTCCTGGTCTTTGCGGATGTGGCTTGCGGCCCAAGCCCTCAGGGCGATCCCCACCAAAGCCGGAAAGATGCCCAGGGCCAACGATTTGCCGGAAGGCTGGGCCGACAGGAGAAAGACCGGAGCCAGGGCCCAGGCTAGCCGCAGTCTGGTCTTCGTGGATAGGCTTGGCAGCGGAAACACGTCCCCGGGCACGAGGGCGCAGCAACGATCCGCAAGCTAAGACGGTCCCGGGCCGCGGGCCGCCAAAGGACGGCCGTCCTGCACGGCCCGGAGATGCAGGGAAAGGGCACCTACCAGGGGAATCTTGGACGACATGAGGACGAGAATCCGACGTTCGTCGTCGGAAAAGTGAAGCTCGGCCTCGCCGCCCTGCCCGAAAAGCCCGCTGGTCCGGATCACAGGGCGGACCACCACGGTCCGGAACGTCCCTGCAGGGACCTGCACCGTGTCTTTCCGCACCACCCTGAGAACCACAGGGTTGCCGCTCTCGCGATAGTAGCGGTGGAAGGTGTACTCCTTACCCACCTCCAGGGGGATGGTCCGGACGAAATAGAAGAAGGAGATGTCGTCCAGGGGCTCCCGGGTGGCCAAAGGGCCGGGTGCGCCGCCGTCTTTGCGCTCGAAGCGCATCTCTTCCGGGAAGAACTCGAAATGCCGGAACCGCTGGTAGTTCAACTGATGGATGTCCTGGATGGCCCGCAGGGTGACCAAGGTGGACACGTCGATCCAGGACTCGTAACGGTCCTTCACCTTGGCGAAGAGGAATCCCCCTTCGTAGGCCATGACCACATGGTAGGCCCGCCTCCCCCGCACCGTGTCCACCCCCACCACGCTCATGTGGCCCTGGCCCCTTCGCCCCAGGGCCCCCAACCGTACGTCGTATTCCAAGCGTTCTCCCGGGCCGAAGGGCACCGGAAGCGGGGAGTTCTGGCCCGGAACCGGCGTCCCCGCCGCCGGAGCGGAGGGGCCCGGGGTGGGTGGGGCCTCGCCCCGGGGGAAGGCCCAGGCAAGCCCGGCACCTGGCCCCGGGGTGAGGAGAGGCCAGCCCACAGACAGGCCGGCCACGATCCCCAAGCCCGCCAGGAACCCGAGGACCGCCTTCACGAGCCCTCCCTCTCCAGGCTCCAGTCCAACTTGCCTTTCATTCCCGCAAGGGACCACAAGGTTTGCCAGCTCCGGAACCGGCTTTTCCGGCGGCGGAGGTCGTAGCGGAGTTCCAAGGGCACCTCCTCCACCCGCCTGGCGTGATGGACGGCGGTTTCCAGAAGCCGCACGTTCACCGCCCACCCGTTGCCCCCCAGGAGGGAGGCCTCCCCGGCGGTCCGAAGGGCCTTCTTCAGGACGATAACCCGGTACACCCGCAAGCCGGAGAAGGGATCGGAAACCGGGCAGGGAGGCGTCTCGGAACCCAACAGGCGCGGGGCCGCCCACCGGGCCAGGCGAACCCCCCAGGGAGCCTTCCCCCGGGCCCCCTGGACTACGCCTGCCACCACGTCGGCCCCTCCCTCGAAGACCTTGAGGAGGGCAACCAGGTCCGACGGGTGCTCGGTGAAATCGCCTTGGAGGGTGACGGCGGCATCTCGCTTGGGATAACGGGAGCGCGCCACCACCTCCCGGAGAAGACGCTCCAACGCCCCCCCATATCCTAGCCGGGCCTCGGACCTCAGGATGGTGAGGGGGAGGGAGCGCCGATACCGACTCAGGACCTCGCCGGTCCCGTCGGTGGAGGCGTCATCCAAAACCAGGATCTCGTAGGCTCGCCCGAACTCTCCCAGAACGTTGCGGATCTTCCAGAGCAAGACCCCGATGGTACCCGCCTCGTTGTGGGCGGGAATGGTCACGAAGATCACTGCAATCGAATCTCCTACCCGATGACCGGCACCGGGCCATGGCTGTCCGTCTTGCGGTTCCCGGCGGCGCCCCGCCGCCGGGTTCGGTACTGCCGGAACAATCTAACCCCCCCGAACCCCTCCGTCCTGGCTATTACCTGCCCCTTCCTGCCCCCGTTCCGGAGGGGAACCGGGGGGCCGGGTCTTCCATCGCCGATGGAGCCAGAAATACTGCTCCGGCACCTGCCGGACCCTCGCTTCCAGCAGGCGGGTGTGGAGTTCGGTCAGACGGCGCAGGTCCGCCTCCAGGTCGCCGGAGGCGGAGAAGGGCACCCGTTCCAGGACTACCCGGTACCGCTGCCCCAGGTCCTCTTCCCGGAAAGCCACCCCCAGGAACAGGGGAGCCCCGGTGCGGAGGCAGAAGAGGGCCGGCCCCCGGGCAGTGGAGGCAGGACGCCCGAAGAAATCCACGAAGATCCCCGCCCGCCGGGCATCCTGGTCCCCCAGGATGGCCACCACTTTCCCCTTCCGGAGTGCCCGGAGGACCTCCCGGGGTGCGTCTCCCCGCAAGATGACCCGGAGTCCCAGCCGGCGACGGGTTCGCTCCAGCTCGTCCTGGAAAAGGGGATTGCGCTGCCGCTGGGCCACCACCTCCAAGGGGATTCCTCGGGCCGCCAACGCGGCACCCCCGATCTCCCAGTTCCCCAGGTGCCCCGTGACCAGGATCACGCCCCGGCCCGCCGTCACCGCCTCCTGCAAGGCCTCCAGCCCCTCCACCGTGGTCCGCTCCCGGATCTGATCAGCGCCCAGCCTGCCCAGGCGAAGGAGGGCCACGGCCTCCCGTCCGAAGTGCCGGTAGCAGGCCTGCCGGACCCTCCGTCGCCATGGAGCGCCGGCGTCGGGGAAAGCCTGGCGGAGCTGCTCCTCCACCACCCCCCGTCGGATCCCCACCACTTCTCCCGCCAACCATCCTCCCCACCCCCCCACGGCCAACGCCCATCCCTCCGGAAGCGTCCGGCCCAGAAAGGCGAAAAGGCGATACAGGGCAAATTCCAGCCGGTGCCGGAGGCTCGGCCTTGTCCTCATGGGGTCGGGCGGGTTCGTTGTCCCTGCACCCCCAGCAGGTTGAGGGTCCTTACCAGGCACGACCGCCCCCCGGGTCGTCCGTATCCCCCCCCGTTCCTTCCACCGGCAGGCCGGCCGGGAAGGGCCCCGGGCGGGGAGGAGACGGCAGATGGGAGAACTGCAACAGGTAAAGACGATGATAGAGCCCCCCCTGGGCCAGGAGACCCTCGTGGGTCCCCCTCTCCACGATGCGCCCTCCCTCCAGCACCAGGATCTGCTGGGCCCTCTGAACCGTGGACAGCCGGTGGGCGATGACAAACACCGTCCGCCCCTCCATGAGCCGTCCGATGGCCTGCTGGACCAACCGCTCCGACTCCGTGTCCAGGGCACTCGTAGCCTCGTCCAGGATGAGGATGGGCGGGTCCCGGAGGATGGCCCTGGCAATGGCCAGCCGTTGCCGCTCCCCTCCGGAAAGCTGGGTCCCCCGCTCCCCCACCACCGTGTCGTACCCCTCCGGCAGGCGCAGGATGAAATCGTGGGCCAGGGCCGCCTTGGCCGCCCGCTCCACTTCTTCGAGGGTGGCCTGCGGCCGGCCGTAGGCGATGTTGGCCCGCACCGTGTCGTGGAAGAGGATGGTTTCTTGGGAGACCATGCCCAGGCTGGCCCGCAGGCTTCGGACGGTGAATTCCCGGATGTCCGTGCCGTCCACGGTAATGCGGCCCTCGTCCACGTCGTAGAACCGCCCCAGGAGGTCCAGGAGGGTGGATTTTCCGGCCCCCGAAGGGCCTACCAGGGCCGTCACCGTCCCCTTGGGCACCTCGAAGGAAATCCCCTTGAGCACCGGCTCGCCCCGCCGGTAGGCGAAGCTGACTTCTTCGAACGCCAGGGTTTCCCGGAGACCCGGAAAGACGCGGGCCCCGGGACGATCCCGGATCTCCACCGGGGCATCCAGGAACTCGAAAATCCGTTCCGCTCCCACCAGGCCCGGTTGCACCAACGCCGGGAATTTGGCCAGGTACTTCACCGGCGAGTAGAGCTTCAGGGACAGGCCCAGGAAGGTGATGAACTCCGGCGCCGTGAGCTCCCGCGCCTCCAGGACCAGATGGGCTCCATACCACAGGAGGAGCACCGTCCCCAGGGCGGACAGCATCTCGGTGATGGGAGAGGCCAAGGCCCGAAGGCGCTCGGAGCGGAGGAAGCGCTCGTAGTAACGCCGGGTCAGGGCGTGGAAGCGATCCCGCTCATAAGCTTCCGTTCCCGAAGCCTTCACCAGGCGGATTCCCGCCAACGTCTCCTGAATGTGGGTGTTCACGTCGGCGGCGGCATCCAGAACGCGGCGGTCGTTCTTCTTGAGTTTTCGGATCAGGGGCCCCCAGATGGCCATGGTGCTGGGGACCACCACCGCGGCGGCCACGGTAAGCTGCCACGACAAAAGGAGCGCTGCGACCAACACGGCGGCGAACTCGAAGACCGACGAAATGACCTTCCCCAGCTCCTTGGCCACCAGGGTGCGGAGCTGCTCCACGTCGTAGGTGAGGCGGGAGAGGATCTGGCCCATTTTGGTCTTGGCAAAGAACGCCAGATCCAGCTCCACCAGGTGGTCGTAGACCTCGTCCCGAAGGTCCCGGGTTACCCCCTGCTGGACCCGGGCCATGAGGTAGGTCTTGAGGAAATCGAAGAGGTTCTTGAGGGCGAACACCGCGAGGATGAAAAGGATGATGCCTCGGATGGCCTCCTGGGGCGAGGCCTGGAGGTCCACCACCCGCCCGATGGTGCCGTTGAGGAGCCGGTCCAGGGTGTCGTTTCCCATGGAGATCCTCGAGGGCCTCGGCGCACCGGGTTCGGCCAGAACGGCTTCCAGGAACGGGATGAGGAGCAAAAAGGAGAAGGCGTCCAGGCCGGCAAACAAGAAGGTGGCCCCCACGGCAGCCACCAGAGGGAGGGTATGAGGCCGGAGATACCCCAGGACGCGGAGGTACGTCTTCATCGGGGAAGATCCCTCGGCAGGTCCGGTGGGAAGCGGCGATCCATGTCCGTGAGGCCCAACCCCCTCAGCGGGGGCGAGGGATGAGACGGGCCACCGGGACGATCATCTCCTCCGGCGAAATACCGCCGTGGAGAAACGCATTGCGGTAGCGGGCCTGGTATTCCCGGAGCTTGGTGGGATAGACGAAGAAATAATCCTCCAAAGCCAACAGATACGTCATCCCCAGCCGCGCAGGAGGGAAGCCGAGATCTTTCTGGTTGTTGGTGGCGAAGACCGTGGCGGGGTCCTGGACCCGGAGGTCATTGCCGAATTTGTAGCGAAGATTGGCCGTGGCGTCCCGCCGGGCGAACACCGTCGTAGGCCTCTGGCATAGGATGGACCCGTGGTCGGTGGTGAACAAGACCTCGAGCCCCTCGGCTGCCGCTTCCTGGAGCAGGGCGAAAAGACCCGACCGCTGGAACCATGAGCGGGTGACATCCCGCAGGGCGGCCTCGTCCCGGGCCACCTCCATGAGCACCGGCGATTCGCTGCGCCCGTGGGTCATCAGGTCCACAAAGTTGAACACCAGGGCCACGACCGTACCCTCTGCCTTCCACGCCGCCCGCACTCTGGCCCGGATCTGCTCCTCGTCCCGATGCCCGAACACCTTTTCGTAATGCAGAGGAACTTTCCTTCCCGTGAGGGTCTCGAGTTGCATGGAAAGGAGCCGGTCTTCGAAGTTGTTCAAGCTTCCCTCATCATCGGAAAGGTTCCACCAGTTGGGGAACCTTCGGGCGATCTCTTGAGGAAAAGCGCCGGCGAAAAGGGCATTACGCGCATAAGGTGTGGCCGTCGGAAGGATGGAGAAATACAGGGATTCCTCCACCTCGAAGAAGGGGGAAAGCAGAGGCGAGATCACCCGCCATTGATCCAGTCGCAGACAGTCCAGCACCACGAAGAGAACGGGGCGACTCCCCAACAACGGAATCAAGCGCTCCCTTACCAGGTCCACGGAGGTGAGGGGGCGCTCTTCCTGTCCCCGCACCCACCGCGGGTAATGCTGGCGCATCCAATGCCCGAAGTCCCGCCGGAGCTCCGCCAGAAGGGCCTCCACGGAATCCACGAGGCCGCCCTCTCCCGTCCCTTCCAGCCGGATATGCCAGTCCACCAACTCCCCGTAGAGGGCGGCAAAATCGGCGGCGGTGCGGGCCTCCTGGCGTCGAGCCAGCAGGCTGGGGAAGCTTCGGGCGAAATCCTGGGCCATCTGCCGCTGGCCCAGAACCCGCCCGTCCAGGATCCGGGTGACCGCCGCCAGGACCTGTCTGGGGCTCGCCGGCTTGACCAGATAATCGTCCACCCGGCGCCCCACCGCCTCGGCCAGGGTCGCATCTTCCTCCGATTTCGTGACCATGATCACCCGGGCATGGGTGTTCTCCTGCCGGAGGCGGCCGAGGATCTCCAGCCCCGAGCAACCGGGCAGTCGCTCGTCCAGGAGGACCAGGTCGTACCGGTGTCGGCCGAACAGGGCAACGGCGTCGTCCCCGTTCGTCGCGGTGTCCACCCGGTACCCTCGGTCCTGCAGGAACAGGAGGTGGGGCCTCAGGAGGTCGATCTCGTCATCCACCCAGAGAATGCGTCGGGAATGGCCGTCCATGGAGGGGAAGGTAAAGCCACCGGGAGGGGATCGGCAAACCTCGGGGCGGCGGGGTTCCCCCCCGAACGCTCAGGCGGCTTCGCCCTTTCGGGCCGTAGGCGACGCCGCCTCCCCCGACTCGGGCCGGTGGACCCCAGTCAGCTCCAGGACCAGGCCCCGGAGGGCGGAAGGGGAATAGGGCTTGCGGAGGAAACGGGTGGCCGGGCCGTCCCCCAACCCCTGGAGGGCCGCCTCCTGGCTGTAGCCGCTGGATAGGATGACGGGAACCTCAGGAGAGATGGACCTCACCCGCTTGAGGACCTCCCTGCCGTCCATGCCGGGCATGGTGAGATCCAGGAGGACGGCTGCGATCTCCTCCCGATGGGCTTGGAACCGCTGGACCCCCTCCTCGCCGGTTCCTGCCTCGAGGATCGAGAACCCCGCCCGGTTGAGGACACACCCCGCGAAGCGGCGGACCGCCGCCTCGTCGTCCACCACCAGGACCACTTCCCTCCTCCATCCACCCCCGCCGTCCCCTCCCTCTCCGCACGGAATGCTGGGCTCCTCGCCCGGCGGGGAGGGGTCCCGGGGGGTTGGGGCGGGAGGGCTCCCATCGCCGGGAACCGACGCGGGGCCTCCTCCCCCACCGGCCTGCCGGCGCTCGCCATGGGAAGGGGGGAAGAGGATCTGGAAGTTGGTCCCCCGTCCGGGATGACTCTGCACCAGGATGGCCCCGCTGTGGCCCCGGACGATCCCCAGGGTGGAGGCCAGACCCAGCCCGCGACCGGTGAACTTGGTGGTGAAGAAGGGGTCGAAGATGCGGGCCAGGGTCTCTCCGTCCATCCCACACCCCGTGTCCTCCACCTCGAGGGACACATATTTCCCCTCGGGAAGGTCTTGCCCCACGAAGCTGCGCCGGAGGAGTTCCCGGTCCGCCACGACGGTGCGGACCCTCACCTCGATGGTCCCCGACTCTCCCCCCAAGGCATCGGAGGCGTTGAGGATGAGGTTCATGAGGACCTGCCGGATCTGGGCGGGGTCGGCCTTCACCGGGGGGACGCCCTCGGCAAGCTGGAGGCGAAGCTCCGCTTTCTTGGAAAGAGCCGGCTCCATGAGGATCCGCATCTCCCGGACCAGAGCGGGGAGGGAAAGCTCCTCGAGGTTGGCTTTCCCCTTTCCGGCATAGGTCAGGATCTGTTCGGTGAGTTCCGCCGCCCGGCGGGCCGCCAGCTCGATCTGCTGCAAATGCTCCCGGGCGGGGTGGCCGGGCTCCAGATCCATGAGGACCAGACTGGCGTTTCCCAGGATGCCCACCAAAAGATTGTTGAAGTCATGGGCGATCCCCCCGGCGATCACGCCGAGGCTTTCCATCTTCTGGGCCTGCTGGATCTGAGCTTGGAGTTTCCGCCGCTCCTCCTCGATGAGGCGTCTTTCCGTGACATCCCTTCCCACCAGGAGGAGGGAGCGGCTGCCCTGGAACTCCACCGACCGGCCGGAAACCTCGAAATAGCGGACTTCCCCGGTTCCTGAGAGGAAGGGAGCCTCGAAGGCCCCTTCCCCCATCTCCCGGATCCGCTGGAGCCCCTCCAGGACCTGGGGAATGGCGTCGCCCCGCACGAGTTCCTGAAGGGACAATCCCACCAGGTCCCGCCCTTTCCGTCCGAAGGTTCTCTCGGCCACTTCGTTCCCCTGGAGCACCACCCCCCCTTCCCCGACCATGAGGACGGCCTCCGGAATGGTGGTGAAGAGGGTCCGGTAGCGTTCCTCCGAGGCCCGCAGCTCCTGGGTGCGCATTTCCAGGAGTTCCTCCACCCGCAGCAACGCCCTTTCCCGCCGGGCCCTGGCAGCCATCTCCACCAGGATCTGGCCGTCGAGGGGCTTCCGGACGAACCCGTCCGCCCCCTTCTGGAGGACCCTCACCGCCAGGCGGGGGTCGGCGTCTCCGGTGATGACCAGGACCACGGCGGGATCGCCGGGCCTCCGGATGGTCTCCAGAAGAGCTTCGCCGGTGAGGTCGGGGAGGTGATAATCCAGGATCACCAGGTCCGGCCGGACCCGACGGTAGAGAAGTCCCGCCTCCTTTCCGTCGGGCGCCAGCAGAACCCGATAACCCGCCTGCTCCAACACCCGCCCTAGGGTGATCCGTACCTCGGGATCGTCGTCCACCACCAGCGCTTGAGGGACGTAGCGGGGTTTCCTCCCCTCCAGGAGGTCCTCCACATACCGCTTGAGGACTTCGGGTTGGTAGGGGATGGGCAAGAAGCCGTTGGCCCCCAGCTGGGCGGAGACCTCCTCCACCTCGGCCCCGGAGAAGGTGGCGGAAACCATGAGGATGGGGACATCCTCGAAACCCGGGAAATCCTCCGAGCGGACCAGGCGGCAGAATTTCCAGCCGTCCAGACCCGGCATATGGAGATCCACCACCAGAAGATCCACGGGCCCCCGTCGCCGAAGGGCCCGGAGGGCCTTTTCAGGGTGGGTAAAAGCCTCCACTTCCAGGCCGAACCGTTCCAGCAGACCCGACATCAAGCGAAGCTGGGTGGGGTCGTCGTTCACGACCACCGCCTGGGTACCTTTCCGGATCATGGCGTCACCTCGAGGGAGGAGGGGCCTTCCTCCACGGGCAAGGAGCTCCGGAAGGCCTGCTCGAAAGCCTCTACCGCCGTGGTCAATTCCTCGATTACAGGATCGGCTCGATCCAAGAGGTCTTGAAGGGCCAGGGATTCCAGCTCCCCGGCCAGCTCGGCCACCCGCCCTGCCGAGAGGTTCAAGGCGCCTCCCTTCACCCGATGGGCCAACCGTCCCAGGGTCTCCCCGTCGCCCCGGGCCAGGGCTTCCCGCATCTCCCGCTGTTGCCCGGCCCACGCCTCCAGGAAGATCCTCCCCACCTCCCTGAGGAGCTCCCAGCTCTCGCCCGTCCGCCGGAAGGCCGCCTCGGCATCGAAGACCGGCGCCTCCCAAAGGAGGCGCGCCTCCGGCGGGGAGGCCTCTCCGGCGGCTGCCCCGGAGGGGAGCCAGCGAACCAGAGCGCTCCGAAGCTGAGAGAGGGTGATGGGCTTGGTGAGGTAATCGTCCATCCCGGCGGCCAGGCAGCGTTCCCGGTCTCCCGGCAAAGCCCCGGCCGTGAGGGCCACCACCGGAACGCGGTCCCTCCCCACTTCCAGGCTCCTGAGGGCTGCCGTGGCCTGAAAGCCGTCCATCTCCGGCATCTGGCAGTCCATGAAGACGAGGTCGAAGGACTCCCCCTTCAGGATCTGGAGGGCCCGGGCGCCGTCTTCAGCGGCGGTGCAGGTCAAACCCAATTTTTCCAGCATCGCCGCCAGGACCTTCCGCCCCACCTCGTCGTCGTCCACCACGAGGACCCGCGCGCCGGTCCCGGCCCAGGGACTCCCGCCCGGCAGCTCCGCCTCCGAAGCCCCCTCCGGCAGGGGCCCCGCCGGGGGGCCCGCCGAAGGGCAAAGCAGCCTCCGGAGGGGTTCCAGATGA
>JAUQOX010000053.1 GCA_030550695.1 Gemmatimonadota bacterium
GACGCCGGACCTTGAGGGTCGCCCTCTCCACCAAGTAAAGGTCGCCCTGGACGCTGCTGACCCGCCACCTGCGGTCCCGGGAAACGGCCCCCGGGGCGGTCAACAAGGCCACGGAGTCGGCCTCCGCTTGGGGAACCTCCTGGGGTTCCCCCCCCGCAGCGGGTACGCGGTAAAGCCGAGGAGACTCGTGCCAGGGCCGGCCCCCGGGGAGCCAGCGGAAATAAATCCAACGGGAGTCGTCGGTCCAGCGCACTTGCGAGGGGGCCTGGCCCACCAGCTCCGGTCCCCTCATGATGGATTCGAGGGTGAGGGGGAAGGAATAGCGCCGGGCAGCCTCAGGCTCCACTTGGGCCAGGGATTGGCCCCAGCCGAGGGCCGAGGGGGCGAAGACGAAGAGGAGCGAAGGGGCCGTCCAGGCCCAAGAGGACATGCGCTTCATGAACTGCTCCTGGAAAGAGAGTCGGATCGGGAAGGGGATTGTAGGGGATCTGCCGGCCAGCGTTGCGCCGGGAGAACCTGGAGAAGGCGAGCCGGACCGGCTCCTGGGCCGGAGGGTGCTGGCGTCACGGATGGGAGAGCCGGAAGAAGGGGGCGCCGAAGGACCGAGCCCTCAATCCCCGAAGGAGATACCGATGGCCCGAGCTGTGCGGACCACATCGCCGTTGACATCCACCAGTTTGGGCCGGGCCAGGGCTTCTCCCAAGGGGACGGCCCGGACATCGGGCGGGTCCAAAGAGACCATGGAGCCGAAATCGCCCCGTTTGACCAGCTCGATGGCGGCTGCGCCGAAGCGGAGGGCCAAAAGGCGGTCGTAGGAGATGGGCTGACCACCCCTCTGAAGGTGACCCAGCACCAGGGAGCGTGTCTCAACCCCGCACATCTCGGCGATCTGCCGGGCCAACTTCTCGGCGATGCCTCCGTAGCGGGCCTCCTGCCCCGGCCGGGCGGCTTCCACGAAGCTGGGCTCCCCCCCCACCGGTTTGGCCCCCTCGGCGGCCACCACGATGGCAAATTCCCGGCCCCTTTCATATCGCTCCCGGATCTTGGCCACCACCTTTTCGATGCGGTACGGGATCTCAGGGATGAGGATCACATCGGCCGTCCCCGCCACCCCCGAAAACAAGGCGATCCAGCCGGCGTGGCGCCCCATGACCTCCACCACGAAGGTGCGCTTGTGGGCTTCAGCCGTGGAATGGAGTTTGTCAATGGCGTCCGTCGCCGTTTCCACCGCCGTCAGGAAGCCGAAGGTCATGAGGGTGGACCCCAAGTCGTTGTCAATGGTCTTGGGGATGCCGATGACCTGCAAACCCTTGTCCCTGAGGTGGCGGGCGATGCTGAGGGATCCGTCGCCCCCGATGGCTATGAGACAGTCCAGCTTGAGCCTACGGAAGGCCTTGATGATCTCGTCGGATCGGTCCACCTCCACAATGGTCCCGTCCGGCTGCCTCTGGGGCCACCGCATGGGATTCCCCCGGTTGGAAGTCCCCAGGATGGTGCCTCCCACGTGGGTGATCCCTTTGACCGATTCCGCGGTGAGGCGGACGACCCCTTGGCCGTTGTATTTCTCCGGGTCGAGGATCCCCCCGAACCCGTCCCGGATCCCGTAGACCTCCCAGCCCTCGTTGATGGCGGCCAGAACCACGGCCCGGATCACGGCATTGAGGCCGGGGGCGTCCCCTCCTCCGGTGTTGATGGCAATGCGCATGGGCATGGGTTTCCTCGAGGCGGCCTGGGTAGCCAGAAGAGCCGCGAAAACCTGCATGGAAAAGAAAACGCCCGGCCGGGCCGGGCGCAATCGGGATCCGGGAGGGAGTCGATCCCTCGCCCTTCGGCCCCCCGGAGCCCTCTCCGGCGGGCGTCCGCCCTACCCCCCCAGCCCACGGCGAATGAGGAAGCCCAACTCCACCCCCCACAAGCCGTGGGCCTTGCCGTCGGATCCCGTGAGCCGCCCCACCGAAAAGCGGCCGCGAGGGAAGACGTCCATCCACCCCCATAAGCGGAGGGGGACGTCGAAGCCGCCCCCCGCCAGCCACCCCTCTCCGTCTCCCGACTCCCGGGATTGGTGTCGAACATCCAGACTGGGGCGAACCACCAAGGAGCCCAGCCGCACGGATCCGTTGAGGCCGGCGGCGGCAAGGTTCTGACTCCCCACAACCACGGTGGTATCACCGATCACGTTCCCCTGGTTGTCCACCAGATCCAGGAAGGCGTCCCCCTGCTCCCGCCAGATGTCCACGACGTAGAGAGTCCACGTGGAGCGGCCGGTGCGGAAGGAGTAGGAAAGATCCCCCCGCAGGCGCCGCCCCGGTTGGAAGAGGTTCCTCATTTCTCCGGTGGTCCGCTCGAACCGGTCCTCGGCGAACTGCTGCGCCGTGAACCCCAGAGCGAACTTCCCGCCCTCCCCCACGTTCCGGTCCAGTCCGATCCGCAGCCGCACCTCGTCACCGGGCTCGAAGGTGAGGGAGCTCCCTGCCGTGGGTTCGAAGCCCTGGGAGAGGCGGTAGCTGGCCCCCAACCCGAGGTTCCAAGTCCCGACGCGGTGGGCAAGGGCGATGCCGCTGGCCACCGCCCCACCCGTTCCCCACGACGCTTCCCGGAAGCCCAGGATGTCGGTGGACAGCACGGAAGCCACCACGGCCTCGGCGTCGTTGTGGGCGGATTTCCCCGTGGGGAGGGTGAGGGCCCCGGTGAGGAGGGCCCAAGGAGCGAGCTGGAACGAGGCCCTCACGTGGGTGTCCACCATTCCCTTGAGGATGAACGTCACCCCTCCCTTTTCCACGCGTCCGTCGGCGTACGCCCCATAGAGATCCAGAACGAACCGGTCCCCCAGGGGGAGGGCGTAGGCCACCGGCACAAGGTTCAGGGTGGCCACCTTGGCGCCCAGGCCTTCCTGGAAGGTGTAGGATTGGAACTGGGTCCCGACGGCCACCGCATGGCGAACTTCCTGGGCATGGGAGGCTGGGGGGCAGGCGACGGCCAGGGCAAGGAGCGCCCCCCAAGCGAGACCTCGGCGGAGGGAGGTGACCGGGCCGGTACGGGGATCCGGCGTTACCCCCGGGACCACGAACGGGTTTTTCATGTCAGTCCCCCCCTCCCGGCCGGCGGATGACGATCTGGATGGTGGCGGTGGTGGGGGTGGTGACGCCCTCCTGCCCTTTGGACTCCTGGGTGGGGTTGCGGTTCTGCCCTTGCTCCGTCACCCCGGAGGTGGTGGAACCGGTGCCGACCAGGGTAGCGGCGGGGGTCGGGACCAGCTCGTTGGCCACCCCTCCCAGGGTGGACAGGGTGGTGGAGGCCACCCCCGTGGCTGCCAAGCCGGTTTCCGCCGCCTCCACGGCGGGGGGGGCCAGCTCGGCGTCGGCCCGGACGGCCAGGTCGGAGGGGGTGGTGAGGGCAGCCTGCTGGAGAACCTGGGCCTGGACCTGGGCGGCGGCGGCGGGACGGAAGGCGGGGTCCAGGCCCAGGGCCTGTCGGAAGTACCCTTGGGCCGCTCCGTAATCCCCCCGGTCCAAGGCCATGAGCCCCTGGCCATAGGCCAGGAAGGCCAGGAGGTTGGCGGCCCGATTGTTGAGGATGGCCTCCCGCTCCGCCGGCGTGAGACTCACTCCGAGGGTTTCCAGGATTCGAAAGACGGCGGCCTTTTCCAGGTCGAACAGACGCTGGAGGGCATCTTGTCCGGAAGCTTGTCCTGCGGGGGTTCCCCGCACGGTGTGGAGGATCTCCGCGTCCAGGCGAAGATTCTCGCCCGGCAGGGTGGAGAGGGCTCCCTGGACCACATGCTCTGCCCGAAGGAGCCTTCCGGCTCGGGCCCCCGTCTCGGGTTGGGTGAGGCCGGCCTCGGTGAGGGCCATCTCCGTGAGGAGGCTCTGCACCTGGGCCCGCTCCAGGACCCTCAGGCCCCGGACCAGAGCGAGATCGGTGGTCATCATGTCGGCCATGGCCACCTGGAGGGGCAGGAGGTCCTCGTTGTCCGTCACCACATGAAAGGGGAAGACGGCCACCGACCCCTGCAGGGGAGGGGTGGCGGAAAGCTCGGCTTCCCGGGCCAGGGCCGCCCGAGCCTGGGTCCTGAGTTCCTGGCGGGTGATCAGGACCAGCCGTTTCTGAATCTCTTCCTTCAGGGGACCGTACCGGCCCCTTTCGAGGTATGAAGAATAGGCCTGCCGGGCCTGACCCCATTCTTCCCGGGCCTCATGGACGAGGCCCAGGTAGAGATAGGCAGCTCCCGAAGCCTCGCCGGTAGCTACCGCCGCCCCGAGGCGGGCTTCGGCTTGGGAAAGGTTGCCGGCCCTGAAGTGGGCCATGCCGAGGCGGGTCAGGAGTTCGGGGTTCCCGGGCTCGCGGCTCAAGGCGGCCTCCAGCCGGGGAATCTCCGCGGGGTCGGCCCTGGGAATCCGGTGAAAGCAGCCCGCGACCAAGGGGGGAAGCAAGGCGGCAACCAGGAGGATCCGCGGGTGGGACATGGGGGGACTCCTTGGGGAGCGGCGACAAGGCCCCGGGGGAGACAACAAATGCCTCGCATCTCCGGGCCCCGGTGTTGTAAGATTAACATATGGGATTTTGAGCGGCAAAGAGATTCTTCCCCCGAGAAAGGGCAGAAACCTGTGGCGGCCTCTTGGGAGGGGGGAAGGCCGTCCTAGCACGGAGGGTAAGCCCTTGCGTGTCCCGAAAACCCATTTGGTTGTCCTGGCCCTGGTCCTCGCACCGGTCTTGCCTGGATCCGGCGGGGGCTGGGCACAGGAACGGTCCGCCAACGTTCCCACGGTGGCGGTGATGGATTTCACCGGGCTCATGGTGGGGGAAGGGGGTAACTCCGCTCCCCTTGGCAAGGCCGTCTCGGCCATGCTCGTCACCGAGCTTTCGGGGAGGGAAGGGATTCGGGTCATCGAGCGCCAGCGTCTCCAGGACCTCCTCATGGAACAGCGCCTGACGCTGTCGGGGCGGGTCAGCGAGGAAACGGCCATCCAAGTGGGCCAGATGGTGGGGGCCCAGTACGTGATCCACGGTCAGGTCACCAGCATCGGGGACATGACCCGCATGGACATGCGCGCCGTGGACGTGGAGACCTCCGAGGTGCTGGAGGTGCAAAAGCTTTCGGACCGGACCAGTGAGCTTCTGTCCATGGTGGTGAGGATGGCGGATCTGTTTATGGCCAAGCTCCAGCTTCAGCCTCCCTCGGGGCGGCCCAGGGCGGAAGAGATTCCGGTGGCCGCCACCATAGCCTTCTCGCGGGGAGTGGATTTCGAGGATCGGGGGGAGAAGGAGAAGGCCATCGCCCAATACCGGGAGGCCCTCCGCATCTATCCCAACCACCGCGATGCCCAGAAAGCGCTGGAAAGGCTCACCCGTGGCGGAGGGGAAGACCGATGATGGCCATGGCAACATTCCGTTTTCCCCTGTTCCCTGGGTTCATGGCGGCGGCTCTCCTCACCGCGTTGCCGGCGGACCGGGTCGTCGCCCAGGGGCGCATCGTGTTCCGGAGCGAGCTCCCCCGGACCCTGGTGTTCGTGGCGGAGAAGGGGGAGGGGGGGGTGGCCGCCCGGGACATCTCTGAATTCCTCCGGGCTGCGGGGTTCCCTCTCATCGATCCGGCGCTGGCCCATACGGCGGCCCAGAGGGAGCTGGTGGAGAAGGCTCTGGCGGGGGATGAAGGGGCGGCGACCGATCTGGGAAGGGATTTCGGGGCCCAAGTGCTCATCATCGGGCGGGCCGATTGGGGGGCGAGGCCGGACCCGGTGGACGGTACCCTGGTGACGGCCACCGCCGAAGTGGCGGTTCGGGCCCTGCGCCTGGACCTGGGCCGGGTGGTGGCCTCCGCCCGGGGGAACGGAAGGGCCATCGAGGCCACGGAACAAGCCGCCCGCACGAAGGTCGTGCGCCAAGCCACGGGCCAGATCCTCCAGGGGAGCCCCTTTGTGGGGCAGATCATGAACAACTGGACGGAAATTCCCTGGTCGGATGCCGAGTACTGGCGTCCGGATCCGGGCTCCATCCCCGCCGCCGTCATGCAGATGGCCGGTGCGGGGCCGGGGCCCGGCGCCGCGACCGGCCCACGGCCAGCCCCCGTGCCTGGTCTCGCCATCCTCTTGGCCGACGTGAGGCCCTCCAGCCAAGGGGGTGTGCGGGGTCTCGGGGTGGTGAAGGCAGGGGACCGGAGTTCCTCCATTTTCAATCCCGTCCGGCTGGAAGGGGTGGTGACGGGGGAGGTCCGCAGCGTAACGGTGGAAGGCAAGCCGGCCAACCTGGAGCCCATCAGCCCGGACGAGGCCCGACGCCTGGGCCTGGAAGGTCAGAATGCCCGGAAGTTCTGGGCCGAGACCAACCTGCCTCTGTCGAAGGATACGGTCACCGTGGTGGCCCAGAGCGCCTCGGGGGCGGTCGCCCGGGCCACCGCGGCCCCCCGGATCGACAAGCGGTGGGCAGTGGTCATCGGAATCGGGGATTATCGCTCGCCGGACATTCCCGATCTCAAGTATGCCGCCGCGGACGCCCAGGCCATCTACGACTTCTTGACCAGCCCTGCGGCGGGCCCCTTCGAAAAGGAAAGGGTCCTTCTGCTCAAGGATGCCCATGCCACGGGGGCGGCCATGCGGGAGGCGCTTTTCGTCTTCCTCCAACAGGCGGACTGGGACGACCTGGTGGTGATCTACTTTGCCGGACACGGGGCACCTGACCCCGCCCGCCCCGACAACCTCTATCTCCTCCCCCACGACGCGGATCTCAAGTCCCTTGCGGCCACCGGCTTCCCCATGTGGGACGTGAAGACCGCCCTCCGGCGCCAGATCGCTTCCGAACGGGTGGTGGTCATCGCCGACGCCTGTCACTCGGCCGGGGCGCGGGAAGGCTTGGGTGCGGAAAACGCCATTTCCGAGGGCTTCTCGGAACTCTTCACCCCTTCCCGGCGCCTCGTGATGACGGCTGCGGACGCCAACGAGTTCTCCTTGGAAGATGCCCGGTGGGGGGGACACGGGGTTTTCACCCACTTCCTTCTGGAAGCCCTGAAGGGTGCCGGCGATCTGGACCGGAACGGGATCGTGACCTTCACGGAGGCTTTCGACTTCGTTTCCCGGAAAGTGGTGGAGGCGACCCAGGGGCGGCAGAATCCCCAGAGGGCGGGCCTCGGGGATGTGCCCCTCGCCGTGGTGGAGGGGGGAGCCCGGGGGGAGGAGGGGGGCGGAAGACCTCGCCGGCCCTAGAGCTCCCGCCAATCCTTGTTGATCACCTTCTCGTAGACCTTCGACTCGATGAAGAGCTGGACCACGTCAGGGTCCAGCTCTCCCCGCCGCGCCTCCTCCTGGAGGATGGCAAGGGCCCGGTCCACGGGCATGGCCTTCTTGTAAGGGCGATCCGAAGCCGTCAGGGCATCGAAGATATCACACACCGTCATGAAGCGGGTCTCCAGGGGGATCTCTTCTCCCGTGACCCCCCGTGGGTAGCCCTTCCCATTGAGCTTCTCGTGATGCCCCTGGACGATCTCGGCGATGCGGGAGAGTTCCTCGGTCCACGGAATCTGGAGGAGATAGTTGTAGCTGTGGATCACGTGGGATTCGATCTGTTTCCTTTCTTCGTCGTTCAGACTCCCCTTGGGTATCTTCAGATAGCGAAGCTCCTCGTCGGTCAGGTAGGGCTGCTCGCTCCCGTCGGGAGCCACGAAGCGGCGGTCCGCGATTTCGTCGAGGATGGCCGAGGCCTCCTCGGGGAGCACCCTAGGGGTGTTGGCATCCACGATGGCCTGCCGGTAACGCTCCAAGCGTTCCAGGGCATGGGCCAATTCCTGGTCCAGGAGGGGCGCCTGCGTTTCGAACGCTTCCGGACCGTATAGCCTCAGGTACTCCACTTTCTTCCGCTCGTGTTCCGCCTCCAGCCATTTCCGGATGTAATCCAGCCTGGCCATCACCCGGGCTTCCAACACGGGCGGAAGCTTGTTCATCTTCACCAGGACCTCCTCCCGAACCCCCACCTTCCCGAAGTCGTGGAGGAGGCCGGCATAGCGGAGCTGTTTCATTTCCTCCCGCGTAAAGAACACATCCTTGAAGGGGCCCTCCGTGGCGTTGTGGGCTGCTTCCGCCAGGGCGCAGGTGAGGGCGGTGACCCGCACGGAGTGCCCTGAGGTGGTGGGATCCCTTTGGTCGATGGCGATGACCGCCGCCTTGATGAACCCCTCGAAGACCCTTTCGATTTCCTGATAGAGCTTCCCGTTTTCGATGGAGACCGCCGCTTGCCCCGCCAGGGATCGCACCAAGTCCACGTCCCGCTGGGAATAGGGCAGGACATGGGCGGCGGCGGAGACCTCGTCGGTGATCCTGGCTTGGGGATCCCGTTTCCGGTTGATGAGCTGAAGAACCCCCACCACCTTGTCCTTGTGGTCCGTCATGGGGACCACCAGCATGGACTTTCCCCGATAGCCGAACTTCTCGTCGAAGGCCGCCCGGTTGAAGGAATACGGGCGGTCGGGGGGAATCTCGTAGACGTCGTCGATGACCAAGGTCTCCCGTGTGGATGCCACGTAGCCGGCGATACTCGTGTGGTCGAGGGGAAGGCGGAAATCGGGATTGGGAAGGTCGGGCAAGGTGTCGTTCTGGGAGAGGCGGAAGTGCAGGAAGGGGCGTCCCTCCTGGTCTTCCTCCACCAGGTACAGGCTGCCGGCGTCGCTGGTGGTAAGCCGTCTGGCCTGGGTCAGGATCAGCCCCAACAGACGGTCGGGGTCCCGCTCGCTCATGAGGGCCATTCCGATGCGGTTCACCTCCCGCATCTCGACCCGGGCCCTCTCCAAGGCGAACAAGGAAGTGCAAGCTTCGGCGGCGGAGCGGAGAACCCTATGGACCAGCTGCCCTTGGGGAGGACCGTCGTCGGGCAAGGGAAAGAACACCCGACCGGCTTCGGCTGCGGCCTCCTGGGCGCGGGCCCCCCGGGCCAACACCACCACATGGGGCGGCAGTCTCCGAAGCCGCTCGGCATCGGTCTCGGAAGCCGGCCCTACCAGCAAGAGGGTGGGCCGCTCGGGGGCGGTGAAGGCCTCCCACGAAGGGAGGGGTCTCAGCTCCCAGGCCGGGAAGGAATTCTCGCCCGCCTGAAAATCCAGGCCCTCTTCGCCGGGGGGCCAGCACAGGAGGAGGTTTCGAGGGGGGTCCACCGCCCCCCCTCCTATCCCAATGCCCGGCGCCGGGTGGGTGAGGGAGCTGGTCCGGGGCACCACAGCATCGTTCCTCATCGGATCCACCGGTCGGCTTGGTCGAAGGCCCTCTGGGCGCCCTCCAAGTCTCCGAGGGCGTCGAGGATCTCGCCTTTCAGAAGGTAGGCTTCAACGCCCAAAGGTTGGCCTGCCGCCTCCAGCCTCTCCAGGGATGCGGCGGCGCTGTAGAGCAGGCCCGCCTCGCGATACAGGACCGCGGCGAGGAAGGCCCCCGGGCCCTCCGGGTCCAGACCCGCGGCCCGCAGGGCATCCAATTGCCGTTGGAGGGCAGCGTGCTCATCCTGCCCCAAAACCCTGAAGCCCATTTCCCGGCTGGGTCGCCCCCGCCCCACGGGACCCACCGTCCACCAGTAAACGGCTCCTCGTTCCAAAGCGGGTAGCGTGTCCGGCAACGTCCACCGGGTCACCTCCCCGACGGCGTAGCGCACCGGAGCCTCCCCCTCCTTGCGGATCTGGAGAAGATAGCCGGTGGCTCCCTCCACAGGGTGCCACGAGAAGGTGGGGCGAACCTCCAGGACAGCCAAATGGTTGCGGGGGGCGATGATCTCGGGGAATCCCGGCACCGGCCGGATCATCCCTTGCCGGTTGGGCTGGTTCCGGGCGTCGGAGGAGGCGGCTTGGGCCAGGACCTGCACCGTCCGGGCGAACATGTCGGAGTTCCCCGATCCCCCCATCGCCTCCACCGTGAGGGGTTCCGAGACCTCCTGGGTAGCCCCCGTCCGATAGACGAGGACCGCCTTCCCGCCTCCTTCCGGGACGACCCGGTCCCCCTTCGAGAGGCGTTGGCCCACGGCCGCCGGCCGGCGCCCCCCGGCCCCCTCGACATGCACCGCTCCGGTAACCCTCACCACAACGGCATCCGGAGCTTCCTGGGAAGCCGCGGTGGGAGGCGCAACCTCTTTCGCCGCCCCCGAAACCAGGGGACCGGCCACCGCGCCTGTCCCTAAGATCCAGGTCACCAGCAACACCGTGCTCATGATGTGCTCCGTTCTGGCCGTTTCATTTGACCGTCCGACGCACCACGAAATCCCAGTCCGCCGGCGGCGGATGGGCTAGGCAGTCTTCCACCCTTTGGAGGTACACCTGACTGGGGCCGTCGGAGGGGTCTGCCGCCAGAGCCGCCTGGAAATACCGGGCCGCCAGCTCCCAATCCCTCCGGCGGAAGGCCGCCAAGCCCTCCTGATAATGCCGCAGGGCTTCCTGCTTGGACGGGGGTAGGGGCACTTCTTCCAGCTCCAACAGCTCATACACCCGCACCGGGAGGGTCTTTCCCTTGACGGCGATGAGATCCAGCTCCCGAAGCCGGTAGCCCCTGCCCTGGGTGGCCGCCACCGTGAACTCCGAAACCATGATTCGGGTGCCATAATCCTTATTGGCCGGCTCCAGCCGGGCTGCCAGATTCACGGCATCCCCGATGGCGCTGTAGTCGAACCGGTCCCGCCCCCCTACGTTCCCTACCACCGCAGGGCCGGTATTGATGCCGATGCGGACGACCAAGGTCTCACCTTGCCCATCGCGGGCCCACCGCCGGTTCAGCTCCGCCATTTTCCGCTGCATCCGCACCGCGCAACGGAACGCCCGATCGGCGTGATCGTCCTGGAGTTGGGGGGCATTCCAAAAGGCCATGATGGCATCGCCGATGTATTTGTCGAGGGTACCCCCCTCCTCGAGGACGATGTCGGTCATTTCCGTGAGGTACTCGTTGAGCAGGGTCACCAGCTCTTCCGGATCCAGCCGCTCGGCCAGGGTGGTAAATCCCGCCAGATCGGAAAAGAGGATGGTGAGGGGGCGTTTCTGTCCGCCGAGGCGCAACAATTCGGGCCGCTCGGCGATCTCGGCCACCACCGCCGGAGACACGTATTTCGCGAAGGCATTCCGAATGAACCGCTTTTCCTTCCCTTCCACCACCGAGATGTAGGCTGTGCCGGCGACATAGCTGAGAAGGGCCGTGGCCAAAAGGGGTACCACGGGTACCCAGAGGAAGGGGGCTCCCAACCGTACAACCCCCCCCAGCCCGGGCAGAAAAACTTCCCCCACGAAGGCCCACGCCGCGCCCAGCAGGGCTCCCCCCACCACCACCCCGGCCCCCAACGCCCCCAAGCCGGCCCCTTTCCAGAAGGTCAGGAGCCCCACGATCCCGGCGACGACCACCAGGCAGAGCAAGAACCGCCCGCCAGGCAGGGGCCGGATATATTCCCCGTCCAACAGGTTCTGCAGGGCGTTGGCGTGGACCTCGACTCCATACGTCCACCCCGCAGCCTCCATCGAACCCTGTCCGTCGCCCGGGAGGGGAGCGCCGTAGAAGGGAGTGCGAAACTTGTCCGAGTCGTGGAACCCCGTCCCCACCAGGACGATCTTTCCCCTGAAGAACTCCGGGGAAAAGGAGGCCAGCACCGGAACGAAGGACGCCGAATACGCAGCGAAGGTTCCCGCCCGGGGATCGCCGTCGGGTCGGGAAGGGGGGCCGTTGAACCGGATGGGGAACGGAAGGGCGAAACCTCCCCTTGGACGCTCCCCATACCAGTGGGCGGGAATGTGACCCCAGGCTTCCGGAAGGCCCGGGAGGGAAAGCCGCCCGGTTCGCCAAGCGGCGGTCAGGAGGGAGTCCAGATCCAGCCCCCGGGCGTGGGCGAACAGGGCCAAGGCCCAGCTGGGGGCCAGGCCACCTCGGGAACGGACGGCCAAGAGCCCTTCCCGAACCGTCTCGAAGGGGGTGGGGAGCTCAGCTGCCCCCACCCCCGCGGCGGCCTGGGCGAAGCGGGGATGGGGAAGGGCGAGGCGTGAGCCCCCGTCCCCGTCCACCGCCATGGGGGCCACCAGAACGACGTTCCCCGCCTGTCGGAGGGCCTCCTCGAGGCGATCATCCCCCCCTTCTTCCGCATTCAGTTGCGGATAGAGCCGCTCGAGATAGACGTCGAGTCCGATGGTCCTGGCCCCCGCCTGCGCGAGGGCCTCCACCAGGGAGGCCAAAACCGGCCTCGGAAAGGGAGATTCGTACTTCCAGTCGGCGACGGAGGCGGCGTCGAAAAGGACCAGGACAATGTCGCTGGCTCGGCTTCCCTCCACCCCCGGGTTCCGGTTCTGGGCCACCATGCGCTGACGGAGATCCAGGGTCCAGAGTTCCAGCGACTCGGTCCCGAGGAGGCGGCCGAGGCCCCCCCCGCGGAGAACCCAACCCCCCAAGACCGACAGGAGCAGGATCAGCAGGTAGGCGACGGCTCTACGGGCCTTCACCCCGGGCCTCCCCCCGGCACAAGCGCGGGACCATCCATCATCTCCGGATGTCGTAGATCACCGACGCACTCGCCCACCCTTCCACCCGCAAGGCTCCGGGAGCCCCAGGAATCTCACCCACCGCTTTGCGAACAGCCTCGACGATACGGTCGGCCAGGAGGACACCCCCCGTGGTGAACTCCTCACCCGAAGGCAGGTCCAGGGGTCTCGGGGTGAGGAACGCCCGCACCATCCCCCGACCGACGGGTGGCAGGGCCCGGATCTCCGAACCCATCCCCTCCGAAGGGAAGACGATCTCCTGGCCGGCCCGGACGCGGTTGTCCCGATCGTAGGGGTTGGGGAAGAGAACCGTCACGGTTCCGTCGGTTCCCAGGTCCACCAGGGTCAGGTAGCCGTCGGCCCCTCCTAACGCATGGAACACCACGGCCTCGCCGATCCCGAAGGATGTGCGTTGGTCCGCCAACCAAACCTTCAGGGAAAAGGAGGGCGCAGGGTTCTCCATGTCGGCCAATCGCTTGGCAGCGGCCTCCTTCTTGAGGGCGGCCACCAGCGTTTCCGCGCCGTCCGGTCCCGCAGGAGCCACGTGCCGCAGGGCCCCGTCGCTTCCCACCACCCGGAGGGTGGTGCCCTCCCGCCGGAGCATCAGGTGGGAAAAGTCCCGTTCCGCGACCACCCATTGGATGTCTGCCAGGTCGGCCGTAGCCCTGGCCAAGGCCTCCCTCGTGGCCGAATCCACCCCCCCCACCCCGACCCTCAAGGGCGAGGGTGCGAAGCGGTGGGCCTCCAACCTTGCGGCGGCGCCGGGGGACACCGACCCCCGGAGGATCCGGGCCCGGGCCCGGTGGGCCGTGACGCTTTCCACCAGCAGTTCAGCCCCCCCTTCCGTCCGGAAAAGGGATCCGGCGGTGATCCCCAGCAGGCTCCCCCCCTCCAGCTCGGTAGCCCCTCCCTGGGTTCCGCCAGCCACGACCCGAAGGGTGGCGACGGCCGAACCCCCGCTAGTGCCCTCCAGGGCAAACAGAGGACTGGTCTTGAGCCCTACGTCCTGGGACAGGTAGGGATCCTGTTCGAACCGATTCCTTTTCAACGCTTCCCGCACCCGCAGGAAGATGTCCTCGTAGGTCGTGCCGGCCGGCGCGCGCCACAACTCCCGAACCAGGAAGGTGGTGAACGCCCCTCCGAAAAATCCCTCACCCCCGTCCTCTCCAGGGAAGAAAGCATCCACGGCGGGCTGGTAG
>JAUQOX010000321.1 GCA_030550695.1 Gemmatimonadota bacterium
CGGAGGCTCGAGGGAGCACCGCCTCCCGATCCTGCCGTCGGAGGTGAGGTCGCCAAAGGAGAGGACGGCCGAAGCGGATGCGGACCCGGGCACGGCGGAGCTTCCGGCTCCAGCGAGGCCAGACATCGTACGTGCCCGCCACCCCGCAGGGTACGATGGGGACGCCGGCTCGGAGGAGGACCCGAACCGTACCTCGCCGGAAGGGTTGGAGCTCCCCATCCCAGGAGCGCTCTCCTTCGGGGTAGATCCCCACCCCCTCCCCTTCCGAGAGGCGTCGCAAGATCATCCGGACTACATGAGGATCCACGCGATAACGCCTTGTCGGTAAAGCATTTAGGCGCTTCAGGATAAAGCGCATCATGGGATGGGAGAACTGGGTGCTCTTGGTGAGGGTGTGGAGGGGGCGGGGGCACGCCCACTGGACGAAGATGGGGTCCAGGATACTCTGATGGTTGGCCACCAGGACGAAGGGACCCCGCTGGGGAATGTGTTCCTTGCCGAGGACTTCCACCCGTGAAACGAGCCGGACGAAGAGCCCCGCCAGGAGCTGGGTACCCCGATACCAGACGCGACTCAAGGTGCCACCGTCACGATCCGCGGTTGGAACTCGACGATTTCCCCGAGACCCGCCTTGCGGTAGACCCGGCGAAGAGCCAAGTGCAGCAGTTCCTCCCAACGTCTGGGGGAGTCCTGGGGAAACTCGAAATGGAGAACCCCCCGATTCCCGCCAGGCACTACCTGAAGGGCTCGAGAACTCGTCTGGACGGCCCGGATCTCCAGCAGGGGCCATTGCTCCTCCCCCGCCCCCCGGCCCCCTTCCCCCCCGGCCCGGAACCGGAGGCTATCGTCGGTAAGCCTGAGGTGCCCCGACACCGGCGGACCCAGGGCCTCGGCGAACCCCAGGAGCTCCCCCCGGTGCCACACGGGGCGTTCGGCCAAGGCTTTCCGCATCTCCACCTCCCCTTCGTAGAAGAGGCGGTCGCCGGCCCCGAAGGCCCTGGTCCCGGCTCCTCCCCAAACGGCCACGGCGGCGCCCAGGAGACGGCCGGGGACCTGCCAACGGTTTCCGTCCGCATCCCGAACCTCGATCAGCCCCCCTTCCCCTCCCCTCTCGAAGCGGCACCCGCACGCGCCACACCAGGCGCGGTCTCCCTCGCCTGCCAAAGGATCCGCCCCACATCGAGGGCAGCGGTAGAGGAAGTGGTTCAGCGGCATCGTCTGCGCCCCCGCCGGAGCCGGGAGTTTCTTCACCCGGCCAGGTCGAAGCCCCTCAGAGGCGGCCCATCCAGTCCATGAGGCGGAGCTTCCACACCTTCCACACCGCTTCCAGCACGATCCTCCGGGACATCTTGGACCGGCCGCTCTCCCTTTCCACGAACACGATGGGGATTTCCCGGATGGCAAACCCCTTGCGCCACGCCCGAAACTTCATCTCGATCTGGAACGTGTAGCCGTTGCTCTCCATACGGTCCAAGGGAAGCCGCTCCAGGACTTCCCGCCGCCAGGCGTTGAAGCCGCCCGTGGCGTCCGCCACCGGCAAGCCGGTGACCAGTCGGGCATAGAAGCTGCCGAACATGCTGATGATGAGGCGACTCAAGGGCCAGTTGACCACGTTCACCCTGTGGCCCACGTAACGGGACCCCACCACCACGGGCACCTCCCCGGCCGCCTCCATCATCTCGGGAATCTTCTCCGGAGGGTGGGAAAGGTCCGCATCCATCTGGAAGAACAAGGTGTACTCCCTTTCCAACCCCCATCGGAACCCTGCTACGTAGGCTCTTCCGATCCCCTCTTTGGCCTGCCGATGGAGCACGTGGAGACGGGGCGTCTCCTGGGCCAGGGTGTCCGCCAGCGCCCCTGTACCGTCGGGAGAGGCGTCGTCCACCACGAGAATTTCCACAGCCGGGTGGGCTTCCAGGACTTTCGCCACCACCCGGGGGAGATTCTCCCTCTCGTTGTAGGTGGGGATGATCACCAGCGCCAGCTCTCCCGGCTTCATCCGCCCCCCTTTCCCCGCCCTGGCTCAGCTCTCCAATACCCTCCCGCCAAGACCGCCGCGGGGAGCAGTTCTGCCGCCGTAGCCCAAAGTCGCGCCACCAAAGCCAAGGCCCACGCATGCATCCCCAGCGTCGGCTCCAGGAAGCGGATGAGGAACCCCTCCCGGACGCCGAGCCCGGCAGGGGCGAATACCGCAAGGTAACCGAGGAGGTAGGCCAGGGCATAGGCCCCTACCCCCCCCAAGACCGGCAAGGGGAGCCCCATCCCCTGGGCGAGAACCCAGAAGGCCAGGCCTTGCAGGGCCCAGGACAGGGCGTACAGGGTTGTCCAGCGGATGCCGAAGGCCGGATCCGGGCGGAACCCCTTCAAAGCCGGCGCCTTGAAGAGCCGTAGGCCCCAGGAAGTCAGCCACCCCAGCAAAGGCGGATAGGTGAGGGTGAGGAGGAAAAGGCCTACGCCGATCCAACCCCACCAACCCACTCCACCCAGCCAAGGGATGCCGGCTCCGGCCCCTAGGAGGGCACCCCCCACCAGCAGAGACCCCCCCAACGAAAAGGCTTGACCCAGAAGGGCCGCCAGGGTGGCTGTAGACGGCCGCACACCTTCCCTTTGGGCCAGGGCAGCCACCCCCACCAACGGCCACACCTTCCCCGGAAGGTACCTTCCGAGATTGGCCGTGAAGAACAATCTCACGGAAGCCAGGACTCCCACCTCCGGCCCTCCCAGCTCCCTCACCATCCAACCCCACAGGGCTGCGGAATAGAGATAGGCGAGGAGAAGAAGCCCCAAAGAGGCGGCCACCCACCCGCCGCTCAAGGTCCACCCCGAGGTCCTCACCGCCTCCACTTCCGACCATGCGGGAGCTACCCCCTTGACGATGAACCAGGTGACGAGGAGGGTCAGGGCCGCCTGAATCACGACCTTCAGGGGCCTGGACAGCCGGAACTCCGGAAACCCCTTCCTCACCACCCCCCTTCTCCTCCCCGCCGCTCAAGCCGCGGGCGCCG
>JAUQOX010000322.1 GCA_030550695.1 Gemmatimonadota bacterium
AGAGGGCCTACCGCCGGCGGCGCACCCCGGCCGAGGCCCTGGGCGAGGTGCGGCGCCTGGCCGGCACCCAGTTCAGCCCCCGGGTGGCCGACGTGTTCGTGAGGATGGAGGTGGGGTGAGGGGGGGCACGCCCAGGTGCCCCCCTCTTTGTGGGTCGGTCAGAAGAAGTCAGGCTGTGTTCAGCCTTGACGGACGCCCGGGACCAGCGCCCGGGCGAAGGACCCCAGCACCTCCACCTGCTCGGGGCTCAGCCATTTCCCCTCCAGGGCGCTCAGCTCTTGCAGGAACGCCGTGAGCTGACCCGCAGACGAGCGCGCCTCACCCTTGCCCTGGGGGGCCGCGATAGCCTGGAGTTTGACGCAAAGGGAATTGGCAACCCCCCGATTCGCTACCCAGTTCTGGATCAGGGTGCAAACGCCGGGGGCGGTAGCCACCACCTCGAAGGACGTTTCGCTCCAGGCCGAGTTGCCCGCCCGGTCCCAAGCCGACCCCCTGAGCGTGTGCTCCCCAAGGCCCAGCGTCCAGGCAGGGGCCACGAGTCCGGGGCAATCCAGGCTCTGGATGCCGGAGAGGGTGTCCTCGGCGGTGCAAACGATGGAGACAGCATGGTGGACATCGTAGGTGCCCGCATTCCCCGAGAATCGGACAAGGGGAGGAGAGGCGTCGCGCTTGACGGTCAAGGAAACCGAAGAGGTGCCCCCTTCGGACGTCGCTTCACACGTGAACACGCGACCAGAGGTATCTTCGGCCACGACCACGGTTTCGCAGCCAACCGTGCGGGTTACCGCACTCTCGGGGTCGACAACCTGCCACGACACCACGACATCCGAGGTGTACCAGCCGTCAGTTCCCTGTACCCCTGTCACCACCGGCAAAATGACCGGTGGCGAAAGGTCCAGGGGTTCGGCGATCAGGCTGATCTCGTCCAGCTCGAAATGCCCTGGACCCGTGTAGGACTGGGGAACCACCTGTCGGAACGCCAGGATCACGACTCTGCCGCCATAGCCCGTGAGGTCCACCGAATGGGGACGCCACCCGGTGTCTACCGTAACATTGAAGGGCCGGAGGGGAGTCTGGAACTCATCCAACACCGTCAAGACCTGGCGGGTTACAGGGTCGAGGAGCTCCACCCGGGCCAAGCGGGGCTGGCTCGGCGGACGGTACGATACCCACTGCCAAATCAGCCGATCCTTCCAGCTCAGGGTCAGCTTGGCCCTGGGCAGAACCACGGACTGCTCCAGCCTGAACTCCATGGGCCCCGAGCCGTCGAAGCCGTTGTAGGCGAGGTAGGACCCGTGGGGCGGCTGGGCTACCGTAGAGAAATATCCCACGATGGTCCCCTTCCGCCCAATTCCCCAAGGCACAAGAGGCCCTCCAACTACGGTAGCGACCCAAGGTGCAAAGCCCCCGGTTTCGAAGCTCCCGTTCAGGATCAGGTCCGTGGCCTGTGAAGACGCCCCCTGCGCCAGGGCCATGACGGTGGAAGCGCCTGGGGGGGGAGACACATCTGGTTGAGGAAGGATGGACCGGTGAACATCAACGCTTTGGGCAGGGGGATAGGCCTGTCGAAGTGTCCGCAGATCCTGGGAGGGGCCGGCCGGCCCTTGGTCGATACAGCCCCAAGCCAGGAAGAACAAACACGCCAGGCCCCCCACTGAACGCCGATACGGGGGCCGCGGCATCGTACACCTCCTGGAGGGGGAAGTCTATGGTTAACCATGTTACATACAGAGCTTCCCGGGGGCAATGATTTCCTTCGAGGGGCGCGAACGGTCCGAGGGGAACATGCCTGGGCCGGGAGGGATGTCCAGAGCGCCATGACCTCGGAGCGGGCCTACCCCCGGCCCGGAGTTCAGGAGGGAGCCGACCGGCGCCCGCGGTAGACCCCGAACAATTTCTTCAGGTACTTGCGCCGCGATTCCGTAAGCCGCTGGAAGCCGTAGTGCTCCAGAAGGGCGTGCATGAAGTCTTCCTCGGAAACGGACGAGATACCCAACCCGTGGGTCATGGCATCCAGCGCCAGGAACAGCTCCGAAGGGGGAATCTCGAAGAGGTCCCTCCCCTCAGCCGATCGTGCCCTGACCCTCGGCGCCCCTGCCGCCCTCAGCACCTGGGATTCCAACGAGCGGTCGCCGAGTTCGTCTTCGGCCAGGATCTCGCCGGCACGCTGCAACTGGTACAGAGCACGGTTGAGAGCACTGCGGATGTTCTTTCCGGCGCGTTGTAGCCCGGGGCAGCCCTCCACGTAGAGCCGGAAGAGCAGGCCCTTGTTCAAAGGTCCTTCCGCCTCGATGATCTGCTTCAGGGCATTGCGAACGGCCACGGCCGGAGCAGTGCGCGGGTCGGGGAACGGCCCCAATGAGTCCGACCGTTGGACAGCTTGTGGTGTCTGCCCAGGCTGGGGGCGACGCGCTTTGGGGGGCTCTTTCTGTTCCCCATCCACGTGGGAGGCCGGCGTCACCGAGACGCTCCGCTCCTCGACCTCCCGTTCCTTCTCGACCTGTTCTTCTTGTTTCTCCTCCTCCCCCTCCAAACCCTCCTTATCCCAATCTGGCGGTTCCTGGCCGGCCGGAAAGATCTCCAACTTCCCGCATGCCGCCACGATCCTTTCCACCGCCGTTTGGCGATCCAGGTAGAACTCGGCCTCGCGGATGCGAACGAAATGCCATCCGGCCCGCTCGAGTTGCCGCTGGCGAGCCAGGTCCTGCTCGTAGCGTTCCGGCCCATGCCAGGCATCGCCGTCGCACTCCACCGCCAGCCGGTTCATAAACCCCTCCACCACCAGGTCGATCCGGTACTCGGCCGCCTGCACCTGGGGGCGCACCCGGTAGCCCCTGCGCAACAACTCCAGCGCCACATCCACCTCGAACCAGCTCTCGTAAGGGTCGGGCTGAGAGCCAAGCGCCCTCGGCCGATCCCTTGCCTCCCGCTCCAGCCGCATCATCTCCTCGTAGACGATGTCCGAGGCGCCGGCGGCAGGATCG
>JAUQOX010000054.1 GCA_030550695.1 Gemmatimonadota bacterium
AGCTGATGCAGGCCCAATGGGAACAGCGGTCCGTGGCCCAGGAACGGGCAGCTCACGCCCGTCGCCTGGAGCGGATCCTGGGAGGTTCGTGGGGAATCTTGAGCCTTTTGGATGAGAAGCTGGAGCGGTTCTACGTCTCTCCCTCGGTCACCGCTGTCCTGGGCTACCCCAGGGAGGAATACCTGGCGATTCGCTACGAGGACCTGGTCCACCCTGAAGATCTTCCGCGCCTGCGGGAGTCCTTGGCCGAGGTCACGGCCCGCCAAGGCGCCGCACAGACCCTCCTTGTTCGCGCCAGGAAGGCCTCGGGCGATTGGGCCTGGCTCGAGCTCCAGCTCACGAACCTGCTCCACGACCTCGACGCGGCCGCCTTGGTGGTCCATGCCCGGGACGTGACCCAAGCGAAGGAACAGCAGGAAATCCTGCGCAAGGAGCGCCTTCGGCTGGCCAACGTCCTCCTGGGCACCGGCGCCGGCATGTGGGAGTGGGAGATTCCCACCGGACGACTTGCCGTGGACGAACGATGGGCGGAGCTGCTGGGTCACACCCGCCACGAGCTGGAACCGGTGTCCCTGGAAACCTGGGAGCGCCTGACCCATCCCGACGACCTGATCCAGGCCTGGGGGCGCGTACAAGAACACCTGGCCGGCCGCGCCGAGTACTACGAGGCCGAGTTCCGCATGCGCCACAAGGGGGGGCACTGGGTCTGGATCCTGTCCCGGGGGCGGGTGGTGGACCGGACCGCCGACGGCCAGCCGCTCCACATGTTCGGCACCCACATCGACATTTCGGCCCGCAAGGCTTCCGAGAGTGCTGAGCGCCTGTTCGCCACCGTCATGGACCACGCCCGCAACGAGATCTATGTCTTCGATGCGGATACTCTTCGCTTCGTCCATTGCAACCGGGCGGCTCAGGAAAACTTGGGCTACAGGAGCGAGGAGCTGGCGGCCTTATCGCCGCTGGAGCTCAAACCCGAAATCAGCCCGGAAGATTTTCAGGCTATTTTGCATCCCTTGCGGACGGGCGAGAAGGACTTCGTGCGCTTCGAGACGGTGCATCGGAGAAAGGACGGCTCCACCTACCCCGTGGAGGTGTACCTGTCCTACCATGGGCCCACCCATCACTTCGTGGCCGTCATCAACGACATTACCGAGATGCGCCGAAGGGAAGAGGAAAGGGAGAGGCTCGAGGCGCAGCTCCGGCAATCCCAAAAACTGGAAGCCGTGGGACGCCTGGCCGGAGGGATCGCCCACGACTTCAACAACATGCTGTCGGTGATCCTGGGAACGGCCGAGCTGGCCATGGCCGAGGTGGAGCCTGAAAGCAACCTCTACAATGCCCTGGCAGAGATCAGCTCCGCCGCCCAGCGTTCTGCCCAGCTTACCCGCCAGCTCTTGGCCTTTTCCCGCAGGCAGTTGATCCGCCCCCAGATCCTCAACCTGAACGACCACATCTCCGGCCAGGAAAAAATGTTCCGCAGGCTCTTGGGCGAGGACGTGGAGATCCGCATGGAGCTCCGGGCGGGGCTCTGGCCCGTGTTCGTGGATCCGTCCCAGGTGGATCAGATCCTGGCCAATCTTCTTGTCAACGCCCGGGACGCCATCGAGGGAGTGGGCAAGATCGTCATCCAGACGGACAATGTGCGGTTGGACGAGGACCGCATTGGAGAGGCGCCCCCGGCCAAGGCCGGGGACTACGTGCTCTTGGCGGTGAGCGACACCGGCGTCGGGATGGATCCCGAGATCCTGGACCACATCTTCGAGCCCTTCTTCACCACCAAGGAAGTGGGGAAAGGCACGGGGCTGGGTCTGGCCACCGTGTACGGAATTGTCCGGCAGAACGGCGGCCTCATCCGGGTGTACAGCGAACCTGGGGTGGGGAGTACCTTCAAGATCTATCTTCCCCGCCATCCGGGGGCCCAGGAAGAGGCCGAACCTCAGGAGGCCTCCGAGGGTCCCTTGACGGGGACGGAAACCCTCTTGTTGGTGGAGGACGAAGAGCAGATCCTGGAGCTGGCAGCGCGTTTCCTGCGAAGTGCCGGCTATCGGGTCCTCACCGCCGAGACCCCTTCCAAGGCTCTGGAGATCGCCAGAACCCACCCGGGTCCCTTGGATCTGTTGGTCACCGACGTGGTGATGCCCGAGCTGAACGGAAGGGAGCTTCAGGAAGAGCTTCAGCGGATCCGGCCGGGTGTTCCTACCCTGTTCCTGTCTGGCTACACCTCCGACATCCTTGCCCAGCGGGGGGTGCTGGGCGACCAGGTCCAATATCTCCAGAAACCCTTCACTCCCAGGACCCTTGCCAGAAAGATCCGCGAGATCCTGGACCAGCGGCCTTCCTAAGGGGCCTTTCGCCCCTGCCCTTCTCCATACCCCACGAGTTCCACATACCCCACCCCCGCCACGGGTCTTCCCCGATGGCGACCCGAGACCCTCACCGCCCCCTCCCAATAGCGGAAGGAGAGGACGAGTTCCTGGTCCGGAATCAGGGGAACCACCTCGAGCAGGAGATCTTCTCCGGGAAAACTTAGGCGCCAGCGGGCGGGATAGCGCCGCCCGTCCACGGGACTGGCCCAGGTATCCGTAGCCTGAAGTTCGACCTCGCCGAAAGCGAGGGTTCGAGCCGCCCCCTGGGGGTCCACCCAGATCCCTTGGGAGAAGGGATCGGGGGTTCCGTCGGCCCTGCGGAGGTGATACCACATGAGCTCGAAGCCATGGTCGAGCTGTAGGGCAAACCAATCCCACCCCACCTGACCGGGAGAGAGGGCGCTGGTGCTCCATTCCCGGTCCATCCACGCCAACCCCTGGACAGGGATGGAGTCACCGTCCAGCACCAGAACCCCCGACGCCTTGAGTCGCGAAAAGGAATAGTAGTACGAGGCGTTTCCCGGCTCGGGCCCCTTCCGGCTGAGCCCCCCTTCCCCCTGGAGCACCGGCGGCTTCAGGGCGGTGAATTCCAGCTGGAGGGCCGTCCCCCCTTCCCGGACCTGCAAGGTCAGGGGGAAGAGGTCTTCTTCGCCACCGGCCGTCAGGCTCCAGTCCTCCACCCACACCCGGAAGGGAGTCCCCTGGGCACCCGCCAATCCCAAGGCCCCCCGCGCAAAACGCTCGTGGGGGTAAAAGCGCTTCCTGCCCCCGTCGGTCACGGTCCAGTGGGCCAGATAGATCTGGGAAGCGGACCAGGGAGAGGCCGGGCCCGGACCCCCTTCCCCAGGACCCTCCCCCGGCGGTGGGGTGTCCGGGCGCTCCTCGGAGGCTTTCCCTTCGGGAGGGAGTCGGCGGGCAAAGCGGGGGTCCAATCCCGCGCGGAACACGGTGAATTGGAAACCGAAGGGCGTTCCCGAGGGGTCCTCCAGATTGCCGGTCAGGTACCACCACTCGTTTCGGAAGGAAACATGGGGACCGTGGTCGGCGGGAAAGTCGAAGGGCCGCGGCTCCAGCGCCCGCTCGAAGCCGGCCACCTCCCCTTCGCCCAAGACTTGCGCCACGGGCAAGGAGGTCGCAGCCCACCTTCCCTGGTCAGGGGACGGGCCCCTGGCCCGGACGAGCGAGAAAAGAAGGACCGCCGCCGCCACCAGGGCGGACATCCCCCAACTCGGCAGGCTCTTCACGGAAACGGGATCCTTTCCTTCCGACTTCGGCCCACCCTACCCCCCCTTTCCCTTTCCAGGCGGTGAAGGGGGCCTGGGATTCGTCCCGGCACCCGGGTGCTCACGCCCGGGGCTCTTCCATCGACGCCTTCCCGGGCATGGCTTCCCTACTCGTCCCGAAGGGCCAGGGCAGGGGGGGTCTTCGCCATCCGCCACGCCGGGTAAGCCCCCGCCAGACCCGCCCCCACCAGGGCCAGAAGGACGGCCTGCCCGAACACCTCCAGACCCCACGAAAGGTCCAGGGTCCAGCCGAAGGACCTGCGGTTCACCACCTGGACCAGGATCGCGGCCAAGGAGGCCCCTGCCGGAACGGCCAGCACCCCCGCCATGAGCCCCAGGAGCCCCGTCTGGGCCGTGATCATGCCCCACAGCTCACGGGGGGTCATTCCCAGCGCCCGGAGGACCCCCAGCTCCCTGGAACGTTCCAACTGTAAGGCCATGAGGGCACTCAGCACCCCGGTGAACGCCACGCCGAAAGCCAGGAGACGGAGGACCACCGTAATGGTGAAGGTCCGATCGAAGATTCCCAGGGAGGCCGCTTTCAGGTCCCGTGTGGATCGGACCACCAGGCTTTGCCCTTGTCGGGCCGCCAGCGCTTCGATCCTTTCCGCCACGGTCCCTTGGGCCACCCCCTCCCGGAGAAAGAGCCCCAAGGAAGTCACCCCTCCCATCCGCCACCACCGCTCGAACACCCCCCGATCCACCATCACCACCCCCTGCTCCGACGAGTAATCCCGAAACACCCCCACCACCCGAAACCTCCGAGAACCTGAGTCCGTGGCGATGGCCACCTCATCCCCCACTCGCCACCCCCTCCGATAGGCCAGAGGCTCTGACACCAGGACTCCCTCCCCGCCTCGAAAGGCCTCGAACGCCCCGACGCCTCCCCCCTGCCGAAAGTCGAAGGCCTTTTCCCCTCGGGGGTCCAGACGAAGGGCCAGGAGGCGGAAGCCACCCCCCTGGTCCTCGCTCCGGATCTCCCGATAGGTGTTGAAGCCTGCCACCTCCGGCAGGGAAAGGATCCCTTCCACCACCTCCGGATCCAGTGTCCCCTGGGCTCTGGAAGAGAGCAGGCCCGGCGCCGAAATGTAGAGGTCGGCTTGAAGGGTGGTGTCCAGCCAGCGATCCACCGACCGACGGAAGCTACCGATCATGGTTCCCAGACCCACCGTCACGGCCACCGCCATGACCAATGCGGCCATGGCCGGGGCCGTACGGCTCATGGCCCCCACCAGTCCCCGCACCGCCAGCACGGCCAGCGGCCCCGCCCTCCGCCGCAAGGCCCCGGCGAGCCCCTGCACCAGCAGGGCGGTGGCCATGGGGGTCAGGAGGGCGAACCCCAGGACCACCCCGAAGAGGGCCCCGAACCCCACCGTCACGCTCCGGGAGGGGAGCGCCAGAAGGGCGAGACCCATGCCCAGGCTTGCCCCCCCTGCCAGCGCGGCCAGGGGCACCGCCCGCGCCGCCTTCTCCTCGAGGATGGAACGGAGCAGGACCAGCCGGGCCGGCGACCCCGCCGCCTCCAGCGCCGGGGGCAGGGAGGCCAGAACAGCTACCCCCACGCCCAACACCACCCCCTTCCCCAGAAGGGAAGGGCTGGGGCTCACCCCCTGCACCTCCAGGACGAAATAGAGGTCGTTGATGGTGCGGGTGACCAGCTTCACGAGCCCCGTCCCCAAGAAGACCCCCAGCACCAGCCCCAAGGCCGTCCCCGCCGCCCCCAGCAACACGGCTTCGCCCAGGACCAGCTTCGTCACCTCCCCCCGGGTGACCCCAAGGGTGCGGAGGATCCCCAGGAAGGGACGCCGCTGGACCACCGAAAAGGTCATGGTGTTGTAGATGAGGAACCCCCCGAACAGAAGGGCCAGGAGGCTCAACGCGGTAAGGTTGAGCTGGAAGGCCCTCAACATCCCGTCGAAGGCTCTTCCCCTCCCCTCCGCCTCCCGGACCGTCAGACCAGGCGGGAGCCGCTGCTGGATTTCGGCCCGCCGACGTTCCCCCTCCTCCCCCGCCGGAAGGAGCAGATCCACCCGGTCCAGCGTTCCCACCTTCCCCAAAAGCTCCTGGGCCCGGCCCACGTCCATGAGCACCAACCCCCGCATGCCCTGGCGGGAAAGCTCATCGCCGGCCTCCAACAGCCCCACCACCCGGACGTGCCGCACCCTTCCGGCAACAGCCAGGGGAAGGGAATCCCCCCCCCCCCCCCCCGCCTCCCAGGCGGTCTCCCGTCCCAGGAAAGCCCCACCCCCCGGGCCCAGCAGACGCCAAAGGGCTTCCACCCCCTCCCCGCCCAGCGCCAACCGCCGGAAAGGTCCCTCGGCCAGGGGGTCCACCCCCAGAACCCTCAGGGCCCGCCCCGGAAGGGCGGGCGAACCTACAAACTCCTCCACCACGGGGGCCGCAGGCCGCACCCCGCCTCGGACCCGGAGGGCCGCATAGACCGAGTCCGGCACCCCCCCTCCGCTCCCGACAATCCAGTGAGTCGCCCGCCCTCCCACCGCTTCCGCCGAAAGACGGAACGCCCGCCGGGCACTTTCCATGGCCAAGTCCATGGCCACCACCACCCCCACCCCCAGGGCCACCCCCAGCACCGTCAGGCTCACCTGCCAGGGATGGCGCCAAAGGAAGCGCCGCCCTGCCAGGGAAAGGAGCCGAAGGGAGCCCGAGGATTCCGGCGGGGGACCGAACCTCGGCGTGAAGGAGGGCCGGCTCAAGGGTTCTTGACTCCCTCTTCCACCAACGCCCCGTCCCGGATGCGCAGGATCCGGTCGGCCCGGGCGGCCACCTGGTCGCTATGGGTGGCCACCAGCAGGGTCGCCCCCCTTCTCCGGACCAGGTCCGTCAGGATCTCCATCACCCGTTCTCCCGCCTCCCGGTCCAGGTTGCCGGTAGGTTCGTCGGCCAAGACCAGGGTGGGGTCATGGGCCAAGGCTCGGGCCACGGCCACCCGCTGCTGCTCCCCGCCGGAAAGCCGGTCCGGGTAGGCCTCCTCCCTCCCTTCCATCCCCACGGCCGCCAGGAGGCTCCTGGCCCGCTCCACGGCTTCCCGTCCTCCCCGCCCCGTGAGTTCCAGAGGAAGGCGCACGTTCTCCCCGACGGTCAAGGTGGGAAGAAGGTGGAAGAACTGGAACACAAACCCCATGCGGCGTCGGCGGAACAGGGTCCGCTCCTTCTCCCCCAGCGCCGTCAGGCAGACGCCATCCACCCAAACCTCTCCCCCGTCGGGGGTGTCGATTCCGCTCAACAGGTTGAGAAGCGTGGATTTGCCGGAGCCCGAGGGACCCAAGAGGGCCACCACCTCGCCGGGGAAAAGAACGGCCTCGGCCTCCACCAGGATGGGATGGAAGAACGACCCCTCCTGGTAGCCTTTGCAAAGGGACCGTACCTGGACCAGGGGCGAGATCAACGGGACTCCACCTCCCCGGAGACCGGCCCTTTCCCGTCCGGCTGCAGGGCGGAGGCGCCAGGACGCTTCACCGCCATCCTTTGCCCACAGGAAATCCTCCGGAGCCCCCTCAGTCCGCCTGGTCGTTCAGGCCCAACTGTTGGGGAAGGGTGGCCAGTTCCAGGATCCGAAACCGCCGGGGACCCCTGGGGAGCTGCACGGTGACCTCCTCGCCCTGACGGGCTCCCCGGAAGCCCCTGCCCAAGGGAGACGCCAGGGAGATCTCCCCCTTTTCGAAATCCACGAATTCGCCGGCGGTGATGGTCAGGGACATCTCTTCCCCGAGCTCCAGGTCCAGGACCTTGAGCCGGGACCCGAAGTCGGCCCGATCCTCCGGAAGGCTTTTGACGTCGATCTTGGAAAGTTCCGCCTGCCGTTGAGCCAGATGCCCGATGCGGGCCTGGACAAACTGTTGTCGCTCCAGGGCCGACTTGTAGTCCGCGTTTTCCCGAAGGTCTCCCAGTTCCACGGCCTTCCGGATGCGCTCGGGGAGCTCCCACTTGAGCTCGTGCTCCAGGCGGGCCATCTCTTCGTCGATGCGCTGCCGGATCCGGTCCAGCATCGTCATGGAGCTCTCCTGGTGATGGACACGGGCAACAACGTCGGAAACCAGGGAAGGAAAGACCAAAAAGGAAAGAAGACTTTGGCGGGGGAGCCACCCAGGGTCAAGGGTTCGTGGCGGGGAGGACCCCGGATCCCCGCGGGGCCCCCGGCGGCGAACCCGTGACCGGGCCCGGGCCGGGACGGTGCCCCGGCCCACCTCCCCCGCCGGAATGAAACACTTGTTTCCTACGGGGGGGAGAGGCCATTTTGTTGGAGAGTCCAGGGTTAGGACCCCTGGACGGCGCCCGGGATTTCGCCCTTTCGGGAGGAAACCATGAAGCAACACCTCCTCGGCAGCACCTTCGGGGTCCTCGCCTTCCTCTTCGCCGCCGCCCCCGGCGGTGCCCAGGACGAGGCACCCTTTCGGTGGTCCTCCGCCCGCCCCGACGCCAACGGGCTGGCGGGCCTCAGGGCCGAGCGTACCCTGGACGGGCTGGGGATCCAATTTACCCTGAAAGCCTACCACGAGGCTTTTCGAGGCATGGGCCTGGGCAAGGATTCCCTCACCTTCGGACAGGTTTCCTCCCTCTACGCGGTGGCCCCCACCCGGATGCTCCATCAGGGGACGGAGCTGGGGGTCCAACTGGGGCTGGGGCGCCACCTGACCCTGGGGGCCGCGGGACGGTTTGCCCGGAAAACGGTGGAACTGGCGGTGCGGGACCCCAACGATGTCCGGGTCACCTGGATCGGGCGTACCGCGGCGTTCGGACCGGAAGATGTCCAGGTGTATGCCCTGTACAACCTCTATGACCGGGGCGGTCTTCGGGTACACGCGGAAGGGGGAGCCTCCATCCCCCTGGGGGCCGTGGACTTCGACGACGATGCCCCCGATCCTGCGGACCCCGGCAACCGGCTCGTGGAGGTCCGGCTGCCCTACGTCCAGCAGATGGGATCCGGCACCTTCGAATTCCTGCCGGGAATCACCGCGGTGATGCAGAATGAAACGGCCTCCCTGGGCTTCCAGGCCAGGGGGATCGTTCGGATCGGCGACAACGACCGGGGCTGGGCTTTGGGCGACGAGTTCCACGCCACCGGCTGGGCCGGATACAAGGTCTCCGAGGTTGCTTCGGTCTCCTTCGGTTTCCGCTACGCCTCGTGGGGAAGCGTGGAGGGTGCCGATCCGGCCATTCGGGTGCAGGACCAACCGGCGTACGACAGCCCCCTCTACACCGGCCTGCAATCGGGATCGCGACTGGAGCTTCCCTTGGGGGTGAACTTCCTCCTGCCGCCGGGCCGATTCGGGGGGCACAGGATCGGGGTCGAATTCGTCGTCCCTGTGGAACAGAGGCTGGACTACGTCCAGTTCCGGAAGCACCGCAGCCTGGTGGTGAGCTGGCAGAAAGACGTGCGGTTCTGAGGCCGCCGCCTCGACCCGGGCTTTCGCGGAGGAGCCCCCTCTACCCTTCCCGGAGTTCCACCAGGAAATAGCTCTTCTTGCCCTTCCGAAGGACGAGGTAACGCCCTTCCACGGCCTTCCGGGGCGTGACCCGCTCTTCGGGGTTGCCCACCCTCCGGTTGTTCAGGTAGATCCCCCCACCCTCCAAAGCCCGCCGGGCCTCGCCCTTGGAGGGGGTCACCCCCGCCAAGGCCAACAGGTCCACGATGGTCATCCCCTCGCCCTCCAGGGCCGACCTGGGAAGGGTGGCCGACGGCACATGGGCGAAGATCTCCTGGATCTCGGCGGCCGTGAGGCCCTCCACCTCCCCCCCGAACAGGACCTGACTGGCCCGCCGAGCCCGGGCCAAGGCGTCTTCGCCATGCACCGCCCGGGTCACTTCCTCCGCCAAGGTCCGCTGGGCGGCCCGCTCGTGGGGCCTGGCCCTGACCTCCTCTTCGAGGCTCCGGACGGTCTCGGAGTCCAGGAGGGTGAAGTACTTGAGGAACCTCACCACATCCCGATCGTCGGTGTTCAGCCAGAACTGGTAGAAGCGGTAGGGGGAGGTCCGACCGGGGTCCAGCCAGACGGTCCCCGCCTCCGTCTTGCCGAACTTGACCCCCGTCTCCGAGGTGACCAGGGGGAAGGTGAGCCCATAGGCTCGGCCGCCCCGGACCCGCCGGATCAGCTCGATCCCCGCCGTGATGTTTCCCCACTGGTCGCTTCCCCCCATCTGCACCGTACAGCCGTAACGGTCGTAGAGGATGAGGAAATCGTAGGCCTGAAGGAGGGCGTAGGAAAACTCCGTGTAGGAAAGTCCCCCTTCTTCGTCCTCCAGGCGCCGGCGGATGCTTTCCTTGCGGAGGAGGTTGTTCACGGTGAAATGCTTTCCCACGTCCCTAAGGAAATCCACCGCCTTCAGTTCCCCCAGCCAGTCCAGGTTGTTCACCAGCCGGGCAGGATTGTCCTTGGCCTCGAAATCCAGAAACCGCTCCAGCTGCCTCCGGATCCCCTCCAGGTTTTCCGCCACCTGCTCTCGGCTGAGAAGCTGCCTCTCCTGAGCCTTTCCCGAAGGATCCCCGATGAGGCCCGTTCCACCTCCCACCACGGCGATGGCTCGATGCCCCGCCCGCTGGAGGTGGACCAGACCCATGATGGGGAGGAGGGACCCCACGTGGAGGGAAGGGGCCGTGGGATCGAAGCCGATATAGGCGGTGACCGGACCCCCCGAGAAGGCCTCGCCGGCCCCCTCCGTGAGGTCTTGGATCATCCCCCGCCACTGGTATTCGTCGAGAACGTTCCTCATGGAAATCCCCTTCCCCGGCGGCTCCGCCGGGGGACACGGCGTTCCTGGGCAAAGCGGACCGTGGGATCCTTGGAGCCTCGCGCCGGGCTACGGCGACGCCGGCGGCCCTCCCCCCGAGGGGGGAGAGGCAGAAAAGGAAGAAGATGCGAAGAGTCTCCGCAAGGCTGCCCGGTCCACCTTGCCGTTGGGGTTTCGGGGCAGGACGGCTACGAACCGGTAGGCCCGGGGGCGCTTGGGGGAGCTGAGGGCGGAGCGGATCAGGGCATCCAGCTCCGATTCCAGCGCCCCCGCGCCAGCCCGGGGGACGACCACCGCCGCCACCTTCTCGCCCCACTCGGCATCGGGCACCCCCACCACCGCCGCCTCCACCACGGCCGGGTGGGACAACAGAACGGCCTCCACCTCGCCGGGGTCCACGTTGACCCCTCCCGTGACGATCCGGTCCGAAAGCCGCCCCGTGACCCAAAGATGCCCCTCCGAGTCCCATTCTCCCAGGTCCCCGGTGGCCAGCCATCCATCCTGCCCCGCCCAGTCTGCCGCCACCGTGGGCCCCCGCACCAGGATCTCTCCCGAGGAAGCCACCTTCACCTCCACACCCGGCAGGGGAGGGCCCACCGTCCCCGGCTTCCTCCGGGTCAGGCCCGGGGGGGCGGTGGCCACCTGGGAAGAGGCCTCCGTCAGCCCGTAGGTATAGGCCACCGGGAACCCCAAGGCGGCGGCCCGTTCCAGGAGGGCAGGGGAAGCCGGGGCCCCTCCTACCAACAGAAGCCGAAGGCCGGGAGGGGCAGGGCGGTCTCCCCAGGCCTCCAGGATCCGATGGAGCATGGTGGGGACCAGGGAGGCATGGGTGATCTCCCCCCTTCGGGCCGCATCCAGGAACGTCTCCACCCGGAAGGGACCCCGCCAGACCAACGTGCAGCCCAGGAAGGCGGCCCGGGTCAGAAGGGCCAACCCCCCCACATGGGCCGGGGCCAAGGAAGCCAGCCAGCGGTCCCCGGGGCCCAGCCCCAGGCGTTCCCGGGCTCCCCGGGCGCTGGCTTCCAGATTCCTCCGGGTAAGGCGCACCACCCTCGGAGTTCCGCCCGTTCCCGAGGTGAAGAGGTGGGCCCAGACGGGAGACGGCTCGGGGGACGCCCCCACGACGCCCGGACCCTCTGCCCGGGGAAGGCCCCGGCGGCGGGCCGGCAGGGAGTCCCACCCCTCCAGGATGAGGTCCGGCTTCAAGATTTCCAGGGCCCTTCTTTCCTCGGCGGGGGACCACCGGGGGTGGAGGGGGGCCACCGCCCCTCCCGCCCGCCAGACGCCGTGGAGGAGCGCCAGGTAGTCGGGCCCCACCTCTCCCCGCAACGCCACCAGGGCGCCGGCCCCGAGCCCCGCAGCCGCAAGGCGGGAGGCCGCTTCCTCGGCCCGCACCGCCAACCGGCCGTAGGTCAGAATTCCCTGGGGGTGGACCAGGGCAGGGGCGTCGGGGGGGGGAGGGGGAAAACCCATGGGCCCTTGGCCTCCTACCCCAGGGCCAGCCCCAGGCCCAGGAGGAGCCCGTAGAGACCGGCGGCCAGGGCCGTCTTCCCCAGGGAAGGCAGAAGGACCCTGGGATCGCTCCCCTCCCGGAACCCCAGGACCACCGAAACCGGACCTGCCAGGGCCGGCAAGGCCCCCCAGGCCAGGAAGGCCCCGAAGGGCCAGCCGAAAAGAACCCTCCCCAGGGGGGGGACCAGGGCCGCCAGGAGGACTGCCAACAAGAACTCCCCTTGGGTTCCCCTCACCCCCAGGCGGACCGCAAGGGTGCGCTTCCCCACCCGGGCGTCGGTTTCCCGATCCCGGAGGTTGTTCACCACCAGAATGGCCGTGGTGAGGGCCCCCACCCCGGCCCCCGCCAGCAACACAGCGGGATTCCACGCCAAAGCCTGCACCCAATAGGTGCCCCCGACGGCCACCAGGCCGAAGAACACGAAGACGAAAAGGTCCCCCAAGCCGTGATAGGCCAAAGGAAACGGACCGCCGGTGTAGGCCACGGCGGAAGCGAGGGAGGCCAGCCCGATGACCACCACGGGCCACCCCCCCACCCCCACCAGGTAGATCCCCACGAGGAACGCCGCGCCCAGGACGCCGTAGGCGGCCCGCCGCACCGCCGGAGGGGGGAGGAGGCCCGCCTGGGTCACCCGCACCGGCCCCACCCGGTCCTGGGGGTCGCCCCCCCGCAGGAAGTCGTAGTAGTCGTTGGCCAGGTTCGTCCCCACCTGGATGAGGAGGGCACCCACCAGGGCGGCCAGGGCGGGAAGGAAGCGAAAATGCCCGTGGTGCCAAGCCAGCCCGCTACCGGCGAACACCGGAGCCGCTGCCGCCGTGAGGGTCCGGGGCCGGACAGCCAGGATCCAGATGCCCAGCCGGTTCATTCCGCCCCTCCCCCCTCTCCCCCGCGCCCGTCGAGGATCGGACCGCCCGGGGCGGAGCCGCCCCTGGAAGACCCCTGGGGTGTCTTCACCACCCCGGCACTCACCACGGCAGCCACGGGTATTTCCGGAAATCGGGTTTCCGCTTCTCCAGATAGGCGTTCTTGGCCTCCTGGGCCTGTTCGGTCATGTAGAACAGGAGGGTGGCGTTTCCCGCCAGTTCCTGGACCCCCGCCTGGCCGTCCAGGGCGGCGTTGAAGGCAGATTTCAGCAGCCGGATGGCCAGAGGGCTCTTGTCCAGGATTTCCCGGGCCCAGGCCCACCCCTCGGCCTCCAGCTGATCCACCGGCACCACCTTGTTCACCAAGCCCATCTCCAGGGCCTCCTGTGCGGTGTACTGCCGACACAGGTACCAGATCTCCCGGGCTTTCTTTTGGCCCACGATGCTGGCCAGGAAGGAGGCACCGAAACCTCCGTCGAAGCTCCCCACCTTGGGGCCGGTCTGCCCGAAGATGGCGTTGTCCGCCGCGATGGTGAGGTCGCAGATGACATGAAGTACGTGGCCTCCGCCGATGGCATACCCCGCCACCAGGGCGATGACGGGTTTGGGCATGCTCCGGATGTAACGCTGGAGTTCGAGGACGTTCAGGCGCGGAATCCCCTGGGCTCCCACGTAGCCGGCCTCGCCCCGGACCCGCTGGTCCCCCCCGGAGCAGAAGGCGTACTTTCCGTCCTTGGCCGGAC
>JAUQOX010000323.1 GCA_030550695.1 Gemmatimonadota bacterium
CCTGGCGGAGGGGGAGGTGGTGTTCAGCACCAAGGGCGCCGTGGATCTGCGGTGGGAGGAGGAAGGATGAGAGCCGATCCCAGGAAAGGAACACGCTGATGCTCTACCCTCGAATCCTCGTGTGCCTCGACGTGGACCACGGGCGGGTGGTCAAGGGGACCCGGTTTCGGAATCTCCGAGAGGTGGGGGACCCTGTGGAGCTGGCCAAGCGTTACGAAGAGGAAGGTGCCGATGAGATCGTATTCCTGGACATCTCCGCCTCCGCCGAGGGAAGGAGCACCTTCCTCGACACGGTTCGACGCACGGCGGAGGTCCTGTTCATCCCGCTGACGGTAGGGGGGGGAGTGCGGACGGTGGCGGACATGGACCGCCTGCTCCGGGCCGGGGCCGACAAGGTCAGCGTAAACACAGCGGCCGTGCGAAACCCCGGCCTCCTGGCCGAGGGTGCCCGCCGCTTCGGTAGCCAGTGCGTCGTAGGGAGCGTGGACGCCGCCCGCCGGGGGAGCGCTTGGATCGCGTACACCCACGGGGGGCGTACCCCCACGGATCTGGACGCCGTCGCCTGGGCCGTGGAGATGGTGCGGCGGGGCGCCGGCGAGATCCTCCTCACCAGCATGGACCAGGACGGGGTGCGGACCGGTTACGACCTGGAACTTACCCGCGCCGTGGCCGAGGCCGTGGGTGTTCCGGTCATCGCATCGGGGGGCGCCGGCACCGCCGACCACCTCTACGACGCCTTCACCCTAGGGAAGGCCTCCGCCGCCCTCCTTGCCGGGATCCTCCACGACGGTCTGACCACGGTGGGCGCCCTCAAAGCCGAGTTGGCGGCCCGGGGGATCCGGGTCAGGACCGCAACCCCTCTCCGCCCACCACCCCCGGTCACCCCCGACGGAGCTGTCGTCCCATGACCACTTCCGCCTCCGAGCCGCCTCGCCGAATCCTCGGGCCCGACGACCTGGCGGACCTCCGCTTCGATCCTCAAGGACTTCTCCCGGTGGTGGTCCAGGAAGACACCACCGGCCGGGTCCTCATGGTGGCCTGGGCCAACCGGGAGGCCCTGGACCTGACCCTCCAGACCGGCCAAATGCATTTCTGGTCCAGGTCCCGGGGGGAACTGTGGCGAAAAGGCGCCACCTCCGGAAACACCATGGAGGTCGTTTCCCTCCACCCGGACTGCGACGGCGACACCCTCCTGGCCCGGGTCCGTGCCGCCGGCCCGGCGTGCCACACGGGCACCTGGAGCTGCTTCGGGGTGGAAGGCGGGATCCTCCCCGCCCTCTGGGCCGTTTTGGAGGACCGGGCCAGGCACCGGCCCCAAGGGAGCTATACCGCCCGCCTCCTGGCCGACGAGAACCTGCGATGGAAGAAGCTGGGGGAGGAGACCGTGGAGCTGGCCACGGCCCTGGCCACCGGAGACAGGAATCGGGCGACGGAGGAGGCGGCGGACCTCCTCTACCACCTGCTCGTGGCCCTCCTGGCCGCGGGCATCACCCTGGAGGATCTCATGGAGGCCCTCCGCCGCCGGATGGGGTGAGGGCCCGATGGTCCTTGGGGAGGCGCCGTCACCCCCCTGGCCTCGGGGGGACGTCCCGACCCCCGGGGAGGCCGAGAATCGTGTGGCGGCGGGAGACGGGCACCAGCTCCCCCCCCAGGCGGATCACCGGCTCCTCCGACCATCCCCCCACCGGCTCCAAAGCCGCCTCGGTGTAGCGGCTTGCGGCGTTCCAGAGGATCCATTCCTCCAGGCCCGCATCGTAGACGGCCTGGATCTGGGCCCGCACCTCCGCCGCTCCGTAGGGGGGTTGCCCCAGGGAGAAATCCTGGAGCCAAGGCCGTACCGACCCTGCCCCGGCCACGGCGGCGGCCCGGGTGAGGGCATCCTCCAAGGCCCTTCGGACCACCTCGTAGGGGTGGGCGTTGGGGTTCGGGAAGCCGAAGCTCCCAGCCCAATAGTGACTGGGATAAACCATGGGGAGCGCCACGTCCACATGGGGCAGGATCGTCTCCCAGACCTGGCCCACCCCCACGTCCCGCCGAGCCGTGGTGATGACGCCGAAAACATCGGCCGTCACCACCACCCCCAGGTCCCGGAGCCTTTCCCGGCTGTAGGCCAGGAAGCGGCCGATGACCCCATGGCGGGCTTCCCCCTCTGAGCCGGGATAGAGGGTACGGGCCCCCTCGGCTGCAGGAATGTCCGGGAAGCGGATGTAGTCCCATTGGATTTCGGGGAAGCCCAGCTCCGCGGCTTCCCGTGCCAGCTCCACATGGTAGTCCCAGACACCCCGATGGTAGGGGTTGAGCCAGTAGAAGCCCTTGGCGTCCCGGAACGCCCCGCCTTCCCGATCCTGGACGGCCATTTCCGGCCGGGCCCGGGCCAGGATGGGGTCCTGTACCACCACAATCCGGGCAATGGGATAGATTTCCTCGTCCTGGAGCCTCCGCAGCAGGGCCGGCAGATCCCGGATGCGGATGTCCGCCGTGGCCCCGATCTCCTGGGCCAGGGGGACCCGGCTCGCGTAGCTCAGGTGGCCCGTGGCGTCTTTCAGGTCGATGACGAAGGTGTTGATCTCCGTCCGGCGCGCCAGGGCGACGAGGGAGTCCACCCGCCGCCCGGATCCGGCGGCCCAGGCGTTCAGGTAAAGGCCCCGGACCCTGGCGGGGCGGGAAAACCGCAAGGTTTCCTTTGCGCCGGCGGACCCACCCGGTCCCCCCGGGGAAGGGGCCGTCCCGCCGGGCTCGGCGAACCCGCCTTGGGCCCCGGCAGGGACCCCTCCTCCAGTCGGGTCGAAGGCCCCGATCTCCGGGGGCGGGACCGCCGCCCCGCCGGGGGGAGCGTCCCTCGCCGGCCCGGCCCCACCGGGCCCCGCTCCGCTCTCCCCGTCGAGGGCCCGTTGGGGCTCCCGCCCCCGGAAGGGGCCGCCTTCGACACACGCCCCACCCACCCCCACCCCGAGAACCACCCCCACC
>JAUQOX010000055.1 GCA_030550695.1 Gemmatimonadota bacterium
GTTCGCTGGATCCTCCTCTCGATGTTGAGCCCCCAACTCTGGAGGGGAAGATCGGGGAAGCGCAGACTCTTGAAGGGGATCCGGATCTCCAAGGCGTACCCCCAGGGATGGATCCGCCCCTCCGATTCCCAAATGAAATCCAAGCTTTTGTCGATGGGATGGCCGCGACCCTGGCGGGTGCGGGGCGCCCCTTCGATCCACAGGCCGTCCTCCTGGACCCCCAAGGGGTTGGCGGCCAAGGCGTACGCTCGGCGCTGGTCGTGGAAAGTATCCAGAAGAATGAGAATGTAGTCGTCGAAGTCCGTGACGTTGTCCCGCTCCCTGAGGGCCGCCCGGATCCCGTCGGGCCGTTCATCGAAGGCCCGCACCCCGAAGTAGAGCGCCTCGGGGGAGAGCAGGACGAGGACTTCGGTGGGCTGTGAGGCCGGCGCCCCCTCCACGGGTTGGAACTGGGTGAAGTTGCAGAGAAGGACCGCCTGCTCCCAGTCCGGTTCGTCGAGTCGGCCGTCCAGGACGATGAGGGGGCGCTCCACCGTGGGCACCTCCACCCGAAGCTGTCCTAAAGTGCCGGCGTGGCAGCCGTCGGAAGAAGGGACCATGGGAGGGGGACCAGCCAGGGCCAGCGTGGCGAGGAGCAGAACCATGAGCGCCCCTGGAAGGGACCGAAGAAAACGTGGTCGCCCCCCTTTTTTCGGAGGCGGCGTAAAAAATGATGGGTGCGACGAGAATCGTCGAGCAGGGAGGGGGAATCAGGAAGGGGCGGCCGAGGAGTGGAAGACCGGCCTCCCGGGATCGCCGCCCCCCGGCCCGACCTCCCTATCCGTGGACCACCTCCTCGTAGGCGCAAGTGAGGGGGTCCCTGGGACCGGGCTGACCGAAGGGACCGTAGGCCTCGAAACCCGCCAGCGGCTCGCGCATGGCCAGGATCTCGTCCCTGCTCTTTCCGGCCTTCACCTGGCTCTCCACGAAGGAGAGCAGCGCCTCGATGTAGCTTCGGAAGCCCTCTACCTCCGCCCTCCCCCCGGTGACGGCGCGGTTGGGAGCGGCGTGCCCGAACACGTAGAGGGTGTCCCCTTCATGCTCCGCAAGGACCCGGCCCAGCACGGAGTGCCACCCTTTGAGGGTGGCCCCGGCGGGGCGATCCACCACCGGATGGCGGAGGTGGAACATGAGATCGCCCAGGTGCACCACGTTGGCGTGCTGGAAGGTGATCACGGCATCGCCGCTGGTGTGAGCGGGGCCGTACCAACGGGCGGAGACCCGCTCGTGCCCTGCGTTCATTTCCCAGCCTTCGGAGAAGGTGGTGTCGGGGAAGAGGGCGTCTTCGGGCGGCTGGCCCCCCGGGGGATTGCGCATATGCTCGGCGGCTTTTTCATGGGCTACCACCTTTCCCACGCTCCCGCGGAAGACCACGTTGCCCGCCGTGTGATCGCCGTGATGATGGGTGTTGATGAGGGCATCCACCTGCCGCCCGCCGGATCGCTCGGCCAGACCCGCGGCCAGGACCCGGGCCTCGGCGGGATACTGGCTGTCCACCACCACCACGGCGTCGGCGTTGATCAGATAGCCGACAGTGCCTCCCCGCATGGTGAAGATCCCCACGTCGCGCCGGAGGGGTAAGAAGACGGGAGCGGCCTGCTGGGCTTGGAGCAGGCCCTGGAGGGGGGAACGCCCCAGAAGGCCGCCCACGGCGGCTGCGCCGGTCCACAGGACGAACTCTCGGCGGGTGGGTGACATGCGATCCCTCCGAAGATGGGGTGAAGGCGTGGCGATGGGACAGGGAAAGCCTACACGGGGAGGGATGGGTGGGCAAGGGGGCAAGGGCAGCCGGGACGTCCCGCCTTTCGGGCCGAAGAACCCACGGGAACCCCCGCTCCAAGGCACCGCGGCAGACCCACCTCTCCGGGGAGATAGGGAGCCTCCCCGTCCCGGTGCGTTCCGTCTCGCCAGGTCCTGGCAACCCGCCGGGGCCGTTCTTCGCCGGGGGGATCGTTTTTGCCGGGCGACCTCCCCCTCCCTGGAACGAAAGGCCTCACCCGGCCGGCTTGATCTCCCCGCCAACCTCCCCTGTCACCTTCCGGCCGTCGTCGGTGAGGTAAACCGCCGAGAAAAACGCCGCTGCCGCCGGTTTGAGGGCCTTCACGACGGCCACCTTGCTCCTGCCCTCCACCACACGAACGGAAAGCTCTTCGTCAGCCTTCCAGGTGGGCCAGATGGGGACCTCATTGCCGTTGGCATCCACTCCCTTGACCGTAACGGTCATCTCCTCACCTACCCGCAAGGTGAAGCTCGTCATCCCTGGCCCGGTGCCGGGGGTGTCACCCTTGTAGATGAGGATCAGAGCCAGAGGACCGGGCGCGGCCTGCGGGGAAAGCGGCAAGTTGCCCGCCGCCAGCGACCCCACTCCCAGTAGGAACACAGCCGCCCCGCGTTTCTTCCACGTGCCCATGGTCAGTACCTCCTTTCGCTTCCGGTTCGGACGGTGGTGAGGAGTCACCCGCCACCCAGCTTCATTCCGCACTCTCCGCAGAAGCGGGTGCCTGCAGGGCTCTTGGCGCCGCAGCGTGGACAGGTCAGCAAGGCGAGGGGCGCGCCGCAGTTGTTGCAGAACTTTCCTTCTCCCGCAGGCTTGCCGCACTGGGGGCAAAGGGTCTGCTTGGCTTCGATCGTTCCGCTGAACACCTGCGTGCGGGCCGCTGCCTCCCGGATGTCGTCGACGGCCTTGCCGGCCCGGGCTGCAGCCACCTCGACATTGATCCGGGGGGCGCATGCGACGCAGAGACCCTCCTGTTCGTTGAAGTCTGCTTGGCAGACCCACTTGGTACACTTGGGGCATCGATGAAAGTGCTGTTTGGCCTCGCTTTGGGACAATTCGAAAGCGGCTTCGTGCTCTCTATGCCACTCCGGGGACATTCCGCGGAACCGTTCTCCGATCACGTCCATGGCCCGCTCGGTGGCATAGCCCACGCGGTACTTGCCGGCAAGCTGGGACACCGCCCCCACAACGCCACCTAATCCACGGATCAACTTGCCTTTCCTGTGCGCCTTGGATTCAATGAAGCGTGTCTTGTAGCCTTCCCGACAAAGGTCACAATAGAAAGTGAATTGAAATCCGGCTTCCGTGCTGTTGTCCGCCATGTTGTCGGTAAATCCGATGAGTCTGCCTTCGGGCATGTCCCCTACCCTCCTCTCGAAACTGAAGTGCCGCTTTCAGAGCGGCTGGCCGCAGCGGATGCACACGTCTTGCAGGGGGGGCTGTTCTGTCCCACACTTCCGATTGGGACACACCACCACCAACCTACGGCCACACCGGTCGCAGTAGCTCCCGAAAAACGTGCTCTCGAAACAGTGGGGACAGAGGAGCTCCAGGCCGAGGCCGCACCGGCTGCACCGGATCCACCCTCGCTCCACCGGGTCCCTGCAACGCGGACAGCGCAGAGGCCCGAGGGGCTCCACCTTGCCGCACAGAGGACAGACGTTGGATTCGGGAGGGATGAGGCGGTCGCAGTACCGACACGGTTGTTTGTACCCGGCCATGGGGCCCCCGCGTGGATGGGTGTGGCTAAGGCAAACCGATTTCCTGGGATTCTTCGCGACCGTCGGTAAGCTCCTCTTCTCGGCCCATATCCCTTTGCCACGTCTCTTCGTCGTCCAGGGATCGAACATGAAAAGACAAAAGATCCAGGACGTCGGCCTCCCATCGTTCGCGAGACACGTGGAAAACCCTTCCGATGAATGCTCTCCTCATGCGGCGGAGTTCGGGGACCCGCTCGAGGGCAGACCGGTACTTCCGGTAACGTGGTTCCAGAAGACGCTCTTCGGAGAGGTAAATGGGTTCCCGGCGGAAGTTGATGGCGGACAGCCCAAGGTTGAGGTCGGCGATGGCTTGTTCGGACCTCTTCTCCATCTCCGGCGTGCCTGCCAGACGGGGGTATTCACTTCGCGGCACGATCCGGAAGAAATAGGTCGCCCGGCCCGAAGGGCCGGTGGTGGAAGCGGCCTCCATGGCCAGCGCGTTTCCGGGCTCGCGGGGGTCAGCGTTGAAGAGGGGGATCAAGAACCAGAGATACTCTCCGGTGAGCCCACCCAAAAGTCCTCGTTTGATACCGATGCAGCAAAGTTCTTGGGCTCCGAATCTTTGGAGGAAGTCGTACTCTTCCTTGATGCCGACCGCTTGGAGCCGGGCTTCGAGTTGGGTCCACAGGGTCGGCGAGACGGCTTCGATGTCGCGCCGGCGGGCGGCTCGCCCTTCCTTCATCAGGCGGGCGGCGCCGCGCAAGGTCAGGGGATCCGCGTCGGGGACCAAGTGCCGCAAACTCTCCTGGGTCCGCAGTCCGATTTCGTTCAAGATCTCAGAGAGGATACGGGCCACGGCATCCCGCTGGCTGCCCAGGGATCCGATCCGATAGCGTTCGCCGAAATCCGTGAGGAGAACCAGAGAGTAATCCTCCTCCAGCACGGCGGAGAGGTACCCGTAAGGGATTCGGGTAGGCTCTCCTGCCTGGGGAAGCAGCACGACGCCGCTTTCGTACAGACGTAGCTCACCGTCCCCGAGACGCTGCAGGGATCCGTCCCGGTCGTACCGTTCGAAAGAGGCTTCCACCCCGCTCTTCCGGACAGTCTCGTGCATGAGGAGTTCCTTCAGGAGGACCTCGTTCCGCAGGTGGACGAGAACCCTGAAGAAGTCCTCGTAGCGATACCCCAGGGAGGAGAGGGTGAGCTGGCTCCCCGCCGTCAGGCTGAGCTGGATTCGATAGTCCTCCGCCGAGATCTGGACAATGTCCCGAAGCGGTACGAGAAAGGGAGGACCGAACGGAGGAAGGAAGGCGAAGCTCTCCTCGTAGAGCCTGGCCTTGCCCGGGGTGACCTCCAAAGGCACACCACCCGAAGCGGTGCAGGTACACACCCCGTCCGCTTCCAGGATCACCGGGGGCTCGTCGTTCTGGGTCATGGCCGTTCCCCAGCTGCCGGCCAGCAGGTGGGGGGATGAGCGGCGGCTGGCTCCACACCCCCTCCTGCCATGCAGTATACCACCGGGCAACCGCAGATCTCAAGAAAAAAAATGTTTCCCCGTCCCGGACCGGCCCGGGCTGGCGTCGGGGACGGGGCGGCAGGGCGGCGGCTCGCCGGAAGGCTCCGGCGCCTGCCCGTTCCGCCCCCGCCCCTGGTGGTTAGATTGTTCCCCTGAACACCGCATCCCCCTTGGTCCCCTTCCCGGAGTCAGCGATGATCGTCCGATTCCTTATGCGAGCGCTTCTCCCTGTCCTGGCCCTCGCTTTCCCAGGGCTGGTCCGGGGGCCCGCCACCCTGCAGGCCCAGGCGGCCCGCATGGCCCCGGGCCGGCAGGCCACGGTGGCCATCGTGCCTGACAACGTGCGCTACGATCCCTCCGTACCTACCCCCCGGAGCGTGTTGGGCCATGACGTAGGGGAAGTGATCACCCCGCCGGAGGAGATCGTCCGGTACATGCGCGTTCTGGCCGAGGCCGTGCCCCACAAGACCCATCTCCTCGAATACGGCCGGACCTGGGAAGGGCGGCCGCTGGTGATGCTGGTCATCGGTAGTCCTGCCCGCATGGCCCGCCGGGAGGAGCTTCAAAAAGGCCTGGCCCGTCTTGCGGACCCCCGGGGGTTAGGCCGGGAAGAGGAGGAGGCGCTGATCCGGGCTCTTCCTGTGGTGACAGCCCTCGTCCACTCCGTTCACGGCAATGAGATCTCCCCGGCAGCGGCATCCATGGCCACGGCGTATTACCTGCTGGCGGCTTCGGGGGAGTCGGAGGTGGACAAGATCCTGTCCGAATCCATCGTGCTCATCGATCCCATCCAGAATCCCGACGGGCGGGCCCGCTTCGTGGCCCAGCATCTTCTGGCGGCAGCGGCCCACCCCGATCCCGATCCGGCGGCGGCAGAACGGGACGAACCTTGGCCGGGGGGAAGGTCCAACCACTATCTTTTCGACCTGAATCGAGACTGGTTTGCCCTGACCCAACCCGAGAGCCAGGGTAGGATCCGCGCCCTCTTGGCATGGAACCCCCAGGTCGTGGTGGACCTCCACGAGATGGGGGGGAACAGCCACTTCTATTTCCCCCCCTCGGCGGAACCGGGGAACCCCTTCGTCACTCCGGCGCAAAGAGAGCTCTTCCAGGTGTTCGGCCGAGCCAACGCGGCTCTCTTCGACGCCATGGGATGGCCGTACTTCACCCGGGAGGTTTTCGACTCCTTCTATCCGGGGTACGGGGCGAGCTGGCCCACCACCCAAGGAGCTCTGGGCAAGACCTTCGAGCAGGGTTCCTCTCGAGGTTTGGTTTTCCGGCGAACCGACGGTACCTTGCTCACCTACGCCCAGAGCATTCTCCACAATTTCCACGTCTCCTTGCGGACCGCACTCACCGCGGCGGAGAACCGCGAGCGGCTGCTGCGGGCCTTCGTGGAGTTCCGGCGGAGCGCCGTGGCCGAAGGGGAGCGGGGCGTCCGGGCGTACGTCCTGGCGAGCGAAAGGGATCCGGCCTTGGCCCACCGTCTTGCCGGGGTGCTGGCAGCCAACGGGATCCAGGTGGAGCGCGCCCTGGAGGGCTTTGTTGCCGGTGGGCGTCGTTTCCCGGCGGGCTCCTTCGTGGTTCCCCTCGACCAGCCGGCGGGCCGCCTGGTCCGCAACTTGTTGGATCCCGAAGTGCCCATGGACTCGGCCTTCGTCCGCCGCCAGCGGGAAAGGAGGGATCAGCGGCTCCTTGACGAGATCTACGATATCACGGCCTGGAATCTGGCGTTCCTGTGGAATGTGGAAGCCGTGCCTACCCCCCAACCGGTGCGGGTAAGGTCTGTCCTCGTATCGCCCTTCGAGACCGGTATCCAGAGCCCAGGACGGCCGGAGCTTCCCCAGGCCACCGTGGGGTGGCTCGTCCCCTGGGGCAGCGCGGCGGCGGGCTTTGCCGCCCAGGCCCTGGATGCAGGTTACCCCCTGCACGCCGCCGGCGCAGGGTTTACCCTGGAGGGAAGGAGCTTCGGACCTGGCACCATCCTGCTGCGAAGGGGACAACTCGATGCCGAAGCTCAGCGGAGCCTGGCGGAGCTGGCCGCCCGCTGGGGGGTGGAGCTCATTCCGGTGCAAAGCGGGTTCGTGGATCGAGGCATTTCCCTGGGGAGCAACCAGGTCCGTCCGTTGCCCGAGGGGCGAGTACTCCTGGTGTGGGACTCGCCGGCCCAGAGTCTCTCGGCCGGGTGGGCCCGCTGGGTCCTGGAAAGGCGCTATGGGAAGCAGGTCACGGTGGTTCGGGCCAACTCCTTGGGTCGGGCCGACCTTTCCCGCTTCAGGGTGATGGTCCTTCCCTCGGGCAACTATAGCTCCGTGTTCCGAGGCGAAACCCTCGACCGGATCCGCCGGTGGATCCAGGACGGAGGGACGCTGATCACCTTGGCCGAGGCCACCCGTTGGGCGGCCCAGGAAGAGGTGGGCCTGTTGAGCACAAGGGCCGAACTCCGGGCGGGCTCCGGTCGTCCTCGCCCCACGGGCGCGCCGGATCTTGCCGGCCAACCCATCAACTACCTGGAGGCCATCGTACCGCCTCAAGAGAGCCCCGATCCCCTGCCCGGTGCGATTCTGAGGGTGGTTTTGGATACCACCCACGTGTTGGCGGCCGGGGCAGGCAGGGAGGTGGGAGCCATGGTGGAGGGGTCGCGGATCTTTACGCCCCTGACGCTGGACCGAGGGGTCAACGTAGGGGTGTACGCCACCCTGGACCGCCTGGTCATGAGCGGGCTGGTGTGGGAGGAGGCGCGGCCGCAGAGGGCTTCCAAGGCCTACCTGATGCGGCAGGGTCTGGGCAACGGCAAGATCATCGCTTTTGCCGAAGATCCCAATTTCCGCGGATACGCTGAAGGAACGCAGCTCCTGTTCATGAACGCGGTGCTGTTGGGGCCGGCATTCTGAGGGATCCAGGGTGAAGAGGGGTAAGCCGTTCAAGGTGGCAACTTTGGGGGCGGCTTTCTCCGCCAACAAGGGCGCGGCGTCCATGCTCCAGGCCGTCATAGACCGGCTGGAAGAGGAGGTGGGACCCTGCCGAATTTCGATACTCACGACCTACCCTGCCGAAGACCGACTCGGCCTGTCGGCGGAAGTCGGGGTCATTTCAGCCCGCCCTCTGGAACTGCTCTTCCCTTTGCTGCCTCTGGCCCTTCTCGCACGGGTTTTGCGGTTCCTGCGTTTGCCGCCGCATTGGGCTGGCCTGACCGGCGCGTCCAGGGCCCTCTTGGAGGCCGATGTCGTCTTGGATCTGGCGGGGATCAGCTTCTCCGACGGGCGGGGATTACCCATTCTCGTCTACAATATCCTCATGGATGGCATTCCGCTTCTCATGGGATGCCGCGTGGTCAAGGGTTCCCAGGCTTTGGGCCCTTTCCGGGAAAGGCTCAACCGCGCGGCGGCCCGACGGATCCTGGGGAGGGTCCACACCGTTTGCGCACGTGGCCCCCGTACCGCCGCCTATCTGAGGGAATTGGGCCTGAAGAATGTCGTGGAGGCGGCGGATCTTGCGTTTCTCATGAAAGTGCCGGAAGCGTGTCGGCAGAAGGCACGAATTCTGACCGCGCCTCTGGGAGGGCAGGACTACATTGCCCTTTGCCCCAGCGCCGTGGTCAGAGGTTACTGCCGTCGCTTGGGCATCGACTATCTGGGGATCCTGGGAGAGGTGGTGCAAGGCCTGCTCCGTGCTGGACGGTCGGTGGTCCTCTTCTCGCATTCGTCCAGGCCAGGACGGCCCGAGAGCCGCATGAACGATGATCCCCTTTGTCGGGAGCTGGCGGAACGGGTCGGCGCCGGTGCGCCGCACTTCCTTTTCCTGGAAGGGTCCTATCCGCCTACGGTGCTCAGGGCGGTCGTCGAGGGTGCCTCTGTTCTCGTGAGCTCCCGGTTTCACGCCATGGTTTCGGCGCTGGCCTCGGGTACGCCGCCTCTGGTGGTGGGATGGAGCCACAAGTACGAGGAGGTCATGAGCCAGCTGCTAAACGATGAACTCGTCATCCCCTATCAGAGGTTGTCGTCGCAAGAAGTTCTCCAGGCCGTAGACACGATCCTGGAGAAGGGGCAGGAGCTTCGGCGCCGATTGGCAGAAAGCCTTCCGTCGGTCGTGGCTTCGGCGCGAAGAAACTTCGAGGTGGTGCGGCATGCCCTCGAACGGCCCGACGTCTGAGGCTCGGCCGCCCATGGCGCGGCTGCGGGTTCTGGTGCCGTGGCTCATGGCTGGTATGCTCCTTTTCTTCCTCGGGCAGCGTCTCGTGGCGAGTTGGGACCGTACGGTCGTTGCCGGCCTCCATTTTTCGCCCGGATGGCTCGTGGTTTCCCTAGGACTTCTGGGAGGGTATCTCCTCGCGAGGGCCCTTCTTTGGCATCGTCTGACCCTGGCGATGGGGGTAGGAATCCCTACGGGTCGTGCCCTGGTGGCGTGGTTCTCTTCCCAGGCGGGAAAATACATCCCTGGCAAGGTATTCCTCTATTTGGGTCGGCTGTACCTTTACGGCCGGGAGGGCCGCAGTGCGGCTCTGGTCAGTTTGACCTTTGCGTTGGAGACCTTCCTTTCCTCGGTGGCGGCCCTGACGCTGGCCATGTTGGGGAATGTGCTCCAGCACCTGCCTGGGGTTCCGGCCTTCGGGCCCTGGCTGTCGTGGGGTGGTTTGCTCATGATCCTTGTCGCTCTCCACCCGCGGTTGTGGGGAGGGGCCGTTCGTCGGTTAGGCAGGATCTTCGGAATTCAGCCTTTGGAGCGGCTGCCTCCATGGCGAGCCTTGGTGAGCACGGCACTCCTTTATCTTTTGAGTTGGGGAGTCTGCGGTTGGGGTTTTTTCAGCTTTCTCCGGTCGTTCTACCCTTTGGCTGTCACGGAAGCTGCTTTTGTCGCCGGATCCTTTTCGTTGGCAGCGGTAGTCGGGATGGTGGTGGTGTTGGTCCCTGCCGGACTCGGTGTGCGTGAGGGGGTATTGGCCATGCTCTTGAGCAGGATTCTGCCGGAGGGGGTTGCAGTTGCGGGCGCTCTCTTGGCCAGGGGATGGTTTTTGGTAGGGGAGCTTGGGGGGCTGGCAGCGTCCCAGCTTCTGGTGTGGATGGGATTCGGCCTCCACGAGGGGAAAAGATCGGATGCAGCAGGCCGGTGGGGGGCATCTTGATGGCGACGCTCGAGCCGGTGATCGAGGGGGGACTCTGCATCGGATGCGGGGCATGCCTTGCTGCTGACCCGGATCTCGAACTTCTGTTCGATGAGGCGCGGCAATCCTTTCGGCCGTCCGGTCCCGGTCGTCCCCTGGCAGCGGAGGTCTGCCCGGCCGTAGGCGTGGACTTCTCCTTCCTGCACCGGCAGCGGTTCCCGGGGGTGACTCCTGGGCCTCATGGTGTGGTGGACTCGGTATGGCTGGCCCAGTCTACCGATCTAGCGCGTAACCTCCGCTCCAGCTCCGGCGGACTGATCAAAGAGTTGGCTCTCGCGCATCTTGGCAGCCCTGACGGAGATGGGATCATCAGTATCGTTCACCGAGGCGGTCTGGATTTCCGGGCAGCCCTTGTTACCGATGCAAGAGATATCGACAACCTTCCGGGTTCCGTCTACCATGCCCTCAGGTTCGACGATGCCTTGAAGATTCTTCAGAGGCGCCCCGGCAATTACTGCCTGATCGCCATCCCCTGTCAGCTCGAGGGTGTTTTCAGCTACGTGTACCGCTGCGCCCCGGAAATCGGTCGGCGGATCCGGATGAGCATCGGACTCCTTTGCGGTTGGCAATACACCCACCACGCCATCCGGGCCATCTGTGATTACAAAAGGGTGGATTTCAGCCGACTCACGAACATCTCGTGGCGGGGAGGGGGGCCGGTGGGCAAGCTGAAACTCTATACCCCTGAAGGCGTCACGACGGTGAGTAGACGCTTGGATTTCAGCTATCAGGCGGCGTTCGACCGATCGTTCAACAACCCACGCTGTCATCTTTGCGTCAACCACTCGAATTTCCTGGCAGATATCGTGGTGGGTGACGCATGGCTTCCCTCCACGGTATTCACCCGAACTGGCATCAGTCTGGTGATTTGTCGGACCTCGGAGGCGCGGCTGCTTCTCCAGGGACTCGCGGAGGAAGGGAAGATACGGCTGGCGAAGGTGTCCGTCGATGAGATTGTGGAGTCGCAGGGGAGGCGAGCGGTATTCGGTGATTTCGCCTACGCTTATCAGGCTTATCTCGCCCGGCGCGGCCTCCCCCATCCGGTCATGACAGGGCCCAATCGGGCTGCGGCGCGCCTGGTATCGGAAAAAGAAGTGGATCGGTTCCATCGGGAACTTCTGCGCAAACTGCGACTGCAGCAGCAGGGCCGCTATCGGACATTATGGTGGCGCAAGCTGACCTGGGAGGCGCCGGGCCTCTTGTGGCGCTACTTGAGTTGGTTTCTGGTCAGAATCCTTCGGATCAAGAGCCTGGCGGGCCGGCGGAAGGAGGTAGCCCGCCGGAAGCTGGCAGGCTTCCGCTAGGGGAAGGAGAGAAGGAGGAGAAAAAGGGGAGGGGCGCTCATCTGGCTCGATATAGCTCGAATCCTCTGGTCCGTTCCACGGGCTCCAGACACCGCTCGCGGAACGCCGGGAAGCGATCCCAAAGAATCAAGGCAGGGTCGAACCCGCGGCGGACAAAGTACTCGAGGGTTCCGGTGCCTACCAGGACGTGGGAGATGCCCCAAGAACTCAGGCATTGCGAATCCGGAAGTACGGACACGAGAAAGGGCCAGTTGGTGGCGACGTTGTCTTGCAGAACCTGTGGGCGGAAGCGGTGTCCCCTCGCCTCGAAAAGGAAGAGGATCGTAGCCTGCCGGGGAACGTGGTGGTTGACCCAGCGGGTCATGGCGGCATAGGAGGAAATCTCCGGATCAGCCGCCCGCAGAAGGTAGTTCTCCCTGGACACCAGTCCCAGGGCCAGGGGAAGAGGATGGGTTGCTTGCAGTCGTCGGATGGCCGACCACCCGGTGGGAACGAGGGTGCCGAGGTAGACCAGACCGAGGAGCACCGCTACCGGTCCAGGGCGAGGCAGGCGGGAAACGGCGTGGACGAGAGCTTGCGCAGCGGCCAAGGTGAGGGCAGGAAAGGCAGGGAGGAGGTAGCGCAGGTTGAGGAGGGGGTTCCAGAGGACGACCAGCAAGAGATACAGGAGGGGTGGGCCCGCCACGGCGGTGAAGGCTGGACGGCGGAAAAGGGGGAGACCGGCCAGCAATCCGAGGAAAAGCAGGTTGGCCCGATAGGCTCCGCCTTCGCCTTCAGGGGTCAGGCGCTCCGGCGAGAAGAACCAGCCCCACAAGTGAAAAGGCTCCCGAGCTGTGAGGAGGGGACGGAGGACCTCGGCGCTCAATTGAGGAGGGATGGTGGGGCTGCCCTGGATAGCTGCCAGCCAGGGCGGGAGAATCCGCTCGGCGAAGTAGGGGTAGAGGGGCGCACCTAGAAGGATCCAGTTTTTCAACAACCAAGGGGCGCAAGCGAGGAGGAAAGCCGAGAAGAAGACCGCCATCTTGCGAGGGTCGGCCGCTACCACCCAGCGGGAGCCGGAGGCACGGAAGAAGAGGAGGGGCGTGACGGCTGCCATGTAGGGCAGAGCCGAGATCTTCACCCCCGTCGCCATTCCGAAGGAGAGACCGGCCAAGGCGGTCCATGGGAGAGATTCCCGGCTCTCCCCCCAGCCCCTGATCAGGGCATAATGGCCGAGCCACACGAAGACGGAGAGGACCAGATCCACCTTCGGGCTGGCTGCGACCAGGAAAGCCATGGGGCTTCCCCAGAACGCAACCATGGCCAAGGCACCGGTGGACTGCGAGAAAAGCCTTCGGCCCGCAGTGAGAAGCAGGCCGCCGAGGCATAGGGCGGCGATGACGTTCATCATGGCACAGGCCGCTTCCGCCTTTGCGGCCAAGGCTGCCAGATAGAGCATATGCCATAGCCCCACGTAGGCCACGTGGAGGTTGTCGGCTGGGACGTAAAGCCCTCCCCTCTCCAAGAATTGGCTGGGGATCCGAAGGTGGTACATGAGGCTGTCGTAGTCGGTCACCGGCGTCAACGCGTGGAGGAAGAGCAAAAGAGCGATTCCTGCAAGCAGGATGGTGGGCAAGGTACCTGCTCGGCGGACCAGCTCCTGCCAGGACGAGACTACGGACTTTCCAACCAGGGACCATTCACGCCGCGCCAACCAGCCCAGAGAAAACAGGACAGCCGCCAGGGAAAGGGGATGAAGGGTGCCGGAAACGGCTAGAAGGAAGATGGCAAGGGCCAGGAGTCCCGACCCCAGCGGAAGGGCGATGACGAAACCTTCGAGCCCCCGCGGCAGATCGAAAGAGCCCCTCCGCAGCGTGGCCTGTCCGAGGGCTACCGCCAGCGCAGAAAGGGCGAGAGCCAGGGCCAAGGCAAAGATGTGATCCAGAACGAGAAGGAGGCCGGTAGCCTGCAGAGGCGAGGGA
>JAUQOX010000324.1 GCA_030550695.1 Gemmatimonadota bacterium
GGACCTTCCCCGCCCGGATCATCCGGGCCAGGATGATCCCCAACTCCCCCGTGGACATGGCGCCAGCCAGGGTCACCAGCATCTTCCCCCCGGCTTCCGTGTGGGCCGCGTAGGCTCGGGCCGCTTCCAGGGTCTCCCGGGCGTTGAAGTGCCGGAAGTGACGATCCATGAACTCCCTGACGCAGGACATCTCCGTCCCTCCTCGGAAATCTGATCCATGTTGGGGGCTCTCCGCCCCCCGGAGGCCTTTCCGACCCCAGCAAAGGTAGAAGAATCGGCCGAGGCCTGCACCATTGGCCGCGGTACGCTCCGAACCTGGCCCCGCCTCAAGTCCTTTCGGAAGGAACCGATACTCGAAAGAGCCGCGCACCCTCCGGGGACCTTGAGGAGGCCTGTGCCCCTGGGACCTCGAAAGGGGAGTTCTGCGAGTCCGCCAACCCATGACGGGAGATCAGGAAGCCATGTTGCAGCGGGGAAGGGCCGCCCTGAGCGGGAGCATCCGGAGCCGCCTTCTGGCGGGTTTCTTGGGGGTGGCAGGGTTGTTGGTGGTGGTGGCGGGGGTGGGGTTCTGGAACCTTCGGAGCCTGGGCTCCGCCATCGAAAACCTCCACTCGGCCACGCCCCTCCAACAGGCCGCGGTGGAGCTCCGGGCAGCCGTGGCGGGAGACGCCGCTCTGGTGGCGGAGATCCTCAAGGCCCAGGGTCAAGCCGCGGTGGACTCCCTCTGGACCAAGCATCAAGGCTATGTCCAAGTCTTCGCCGCCGCCCGGGACCGTTTCCTGGGCCAGGGCGGCGGCTCCGCCGAAATGGAGGGGGGGCAGGTCCGTGCCGCCCTCCAGGGCATTCTCGAACGGTATGACAAGGACCTGGTCCCGAAGCTGGAGGCGGTGAAGTCCCGAGCCGCCGAGTCGGCCCTCCTCATCGCCGCCTTGGAGAACGCCGAGCTGGGTTCCGCCCGTTACGACCAGCTTTGGGCCGACATCGAGACCGCCGACCGGGCCAAGGCCTCCGCAGGTCAGGAGGCCCTGGCCCAGGCCGAGTCCCTGTTGAACCAGATCCGGGAGCTGGAGAGCCAGGCCGCTCACGAAGTGGACGCTACCTGGGCCGCCTCCCGGAGAACCGTGACCTCCGCCACCCTCCTCCTGGTCCTCGGAACCCTGGTGGGGCTGGGGCTGGCCCTGGGAATCGGGTGGCAGACGGGAAACAGCCTGGCGGCGCCCCTCCTTCGGCTCACCGAGGCGGCCCGGGCCATGGCCCGGGGGGACCTCACCCACGGCGCCTCGGAGGATTCCCAGCGGCAGGACGAAATCGGGGTGCTCATCGAGTGTTTCCGCCAGGTCCAGGAAACCCTCCGCCGCCTGGTGCACGAAACCACGGCCCTGGCCGCCGCCGTCCAAGCCGGCGACCTGTCCCGGCGGGGAACGGGGGAGGGACTCCAGGGGGTCTACGCGGAGCTGGTGGAGGCCATCAACCGGCTCATCGAGGCCTTCGTGGACCCCATCCGGGTCACTTCGGACTACGTGGACCGGATTTCCAAGGGCGAGATCCCCGAGGCCCTGACCCGGGAATTCCGGGGGGACTTCGACGCCATCAAGCGGGACCTCAACCGCCTGGTGGAGGTCACCCGGCGGCTCCTGGCGGAAACGGCCAAGATCGCCCAGGGGCTCAAGGTGGGGGATCTGGAGGTGCGGGCCGACGCGGCGGCTTTCCGGGGCGCCTGGCATGACCTCATGGCCAAGTTCAACGAGGCCCTCCAGGCCCTGATCGAACCCAACCACGCCGGTTTCACCGCCCTGCAGCAGGCGGCCCAAGGCGACCTCTCGGTCCGCATGACGGGCCAGTGGGAGGGGGCTTACGCCCAGCTTCAGGCCAGCATCAACGCCCTCCTGGAACGGATGGACCGGGGCCTCGCCCAGGTGGCCCAAGCGGCCGAGCAGGTGGCCAGCGCCGCCGAGCAGATCAACTCCAGCTCCCAGTCCTTGGCCCAGAGCACCAGCGAGCAGGCCAGCACCCTGGAAGAGGTGGCCAGCAGCCTGCAGGAACTGTCGGGACAGGCGGAGAGCAGTGCCGCCAACGCCCGTGAGGCCAAGGCCTTGGCCGACCGGGCCCGCTCGGGTACCGGCGAGGGGGTATCGGCCATGCGCCGGCTTTCCGAGGCCATGGAGCGCATCAAGGCCAGCAGCGACGAAACCGCCAAGATCGTCAAGACCATCGACGAGATCGCCTTCCAGACCAACCTTCTGGCCCTCAACGCTGCGGTGGAAGCCGCCCGGGCCGGCGATGCCGGGAAGGGATTTGCCGTGGTGGCCGAAGAGGTCCGCAACCTGGCCATGCGGAGCGCCGAAGCGGCCAAGACCACCGCCGCCCTTATCGAGGGGAGCGTAAAGAATGCCGAAGGAGGGGTGGCCCTCAACGCCGAGGTCCTCCGGGCCCTGGAGGAGATCCAAAAACAGGTGGTCCAGGTGAGCGAGGTCATGGACGAGATCGTGGCCGGCGCGGAACAGCAGAACCTGGGGGTGCAGCAGATCAACGCTGCCGTGGAGCAGATGAACCAGGTCACGCAGCAGAGTGCCGCCAACGCCGAGGAGAGCAGCAGCGCCAGCGAAGAGCTTACGGCCCAGGCGGAGGAGCTGCGGCACCTGGTGTCGGCCTACAAACTCTCGAGTTCTGCGATGGCACCCTCGGCCACCCGGACTCCCCCCGCCACCCCATTGGGCAAGAGCCTCGGGAAGGTGAAGTCCCCGGCAGCAGGGCTCCTGGCCTCCACCCTCCGCAAAGGGAGGGGGAAAACCAACGGAGAGGGCCACCTGATCCCCTTCGACGAGGAGACTGACCGTGAGGTCTTGGGTGAGTTCTGACGGCCTTCGGCCAGGAGCCGTACCGGCCGGAAAGGGAAGGTGAGAGCCAGGGCCCCTCCGCGGCAGAGCCAAGCGGGATGACCATGGTCGAGAATCTTGG
>JAUQOX010000056.1 GCA_030550695.1 Gemmatimonadota bacterium
CCCAGGGTCGGAACCCTCCACCGCCACAGGGCGTGCCATGAAGGACTCCCAAAGCCTGGTACGGGTTGCCCTCCCCCTTCCCCTCTGGCAGACCTTCACCTACCGCATCGAAGGCCCGCCGCCTCCTCCGGGCACCCGGGTCCTGGTCCCTTTTCGGAGGGAGGCCCGGGTGGGTTGGGTGGTGGAGGAGGGGGAGGAGGGCGATGCCGGGGAGATCCGCTCCGTCCTGGACCGTTTGGAGGCGGTCCCCGCCATCCCGCCGGATCTCTGGAGCCTGGCCCGCTGGATGTCGGACTACTATCTCTCTCCTCTGGGGCTCGTCCTCCGAGCGGTGCTTCCCGCCTCTCTTTCCGACGCCTCCAGGGATTTCCTGGTTTTGGAAGCGGGTTCGGCCGGCTCCGGCAGGCTTCCTGCCAGGCAGCAAGCCCTTCTGGAAGCCCTGGCCGCCAGCCGGGGTCCCCGCCAGGTGAGCTCCCTCCGACGGGCCATGGGAAGGGGCTCCCTCTGGCCCGAGATCCGGGCCCTGGTCAGCCTCGGGCTGGTGCGCCACGAGACCCTCCCCCCCCGGGAACCCAAGGCCCGAGCCCGGAGGATCGTGCGGATCGCCCGGTGGCTTTCGGACCTCACGGAACGGGAGGAGGTCCTCGGCCGGTCCCCCAGGCAAAGGGACCTCTACGAGTTCTTGGAAGGCGCTGGAGGCCGGGCCGAGCTCCGTCACCTCCGGCAGGAAGGAGGGTTCGGACCGGAAGTGATCCGGGGGCTGGTTCGGAAGGGGCTAGCGGCCCTGGAGGAGGAAGAAACCGCCCGGGACCCCTTCAAGGCGATGGATCTTCCGAGCCTTCGGCCCCTGGTCCCCACCCCCCGCCAGGCCGAAGTGGTGGCCTCCCTCCTCTCCCTTCTGGGGAGCACCCCTCCGCCCCCCGCCCTCCTGTTCGGAGTCACCGGATCGGGAAAGACCCTGGTGTACCTGGAGGTCCTCAAGGAGGTGGTGGAACGTCGGGGCAAAGGGGCGATTGTCCTGGTCCCCGAGATCTCCCTGACGCCTCAGACGGTGGGCCGGTTCCGGAGCTATTTCGGGGACCAGGTAGCCGTACTCCACTCCGCCCTTTCCGAGGGGGAGCGCTTCGACGCGTGGCGGCAGCTCCGCCGGGGGGAGAAACGGATTGCCGTGGGCGCCCGGTCGGCGGTCTTCGCGCCGGTGCCGGATCTGGGGGTCGTGGTGGTGGATGAGGAACACGAGGGCAGTTACAAGCAGTCGGAAGGCCCCCGGTACCATGCCCGGGACGTGGCCGTGATGCGGGCGCGGCAGGTGGGAGCCCTGTGTCTGTTGGGAAGTGCCACCCCTTCGCTGGAAAGCTGGCACAACGCCCGACAGGGGAAATTTCGGCTCTTCACCCTGCCGGATCGGGTGGGGGGCGGGGTGCTGCCGCCGGTCAGGGTGGTGGACTTGAAATCGGTGTGGCGGGGGAAGGCCGAGGGGTCGGCAGACGCCGGCGAAGGGGAGGGAATCCTTTCCCCCGTCTTGGTGGAGGGGATCCGGGAGCGCCTTGCCCGACGAGAGCAGGTGATCCTCCTCCTCAACCGGCGGGGCTATTCGAACTTCGTGCAGTGCCGGGATTGTGGGGGGGTGTCCACCTGCCCCCACTGCTCCGTATCCCTGACCTACCACCGGACCCGGAATCGGCTCCTGTGCCACTATTGCCGGCATGAGGAGCCGACCCCGGAGGCCTGTGCCCGCTGCGGGAGCCGGGAACTCCGTTTCCGGGGGTTGGGCACGCAACAGGTGGAACAAGTGGTGGCCCGGAGCTTCCCGGGGGCCCGGATCGCCAGGATGGATGTGGACACCACCTCCGGGAAATGGGCCCATCACGAGATCCTGGGGAGGTTCGGCCGGGGGGAAATCGACATCCTTCTGGGGACCCAGATGATCGCCAAGGGGTTGGATTACCCCCGGGTGACCTTGGTGGGGGTGATCAATGCCGACGTGGGGATCCATCTGCCCGACTTCCGGGCCGGCGAGCGGACGTTCCAGCTCTTGAGCCAGGTGGCGGGCCGGACCGGAAGAGGAACCCTGGGTGGAGAGGTGGTGGTGCAGACCGCGCTGCCGGAGCATTATGCGGTGCAATCGGCCCTGACCCACGATTACGAGGCCTTCGCCCGCAGGGAGCTGGAGGAACGCCGTTCTCCCCCTTACCCCCCCCACGTGCGGATGGCCAGCGTTTTGGTGAGCAGCCCCGACGAGGAGGAGGCCGCCCTGGAAGCCGAAAGGGCGGCCGACTGGGTGCGGGGCTTCCTGCGGAGCCGGCCGGCAGCCGGCGGTGGAGGGGTGGATGTGCTGGGGCCGGCCCCCGCTCCCATCGAGCGCCTTCACGGGCGTTGGCGCTGGCACTTTCTCCTTCGAAGCGCGGCTCCCGCCGCCCTGGGACGAACCCTCGCGGTCCTCGTCAGGGAGTTCCGTCCCAAAGACTCCGGGGTTCGTGTCGTGGTGGATCGGGATCCTGTGGCTCTGTTGTGACGGAACCGAATCCGGTCTGCAGCGGGCGGGCGTTGCCCCGGGTGGGATGCCCGAATATCTTCCGAACCGAGGGAGAGGGAAGCGAATTGGCTTCCGTCTCCAGGGCGGACCCCAGGGGAAGCGTTCCGGCGCCCCGGCGCGGCGATGGGACATATGGGATGCCTGGCTCTCAACGCCTCTTTTGAGCCCCTCACCATGGTTCCGGCCCAGCGGGCCGTCCGGCTGGTCTTGGACGGCAAGGCCGAGATCCTGGAGGCCGCGCCCGACCGCGCCTTCCGTTCCACCAGGGCGGAACTTCCCTTTCCCCTGGTCATCCGCCTGGTGCGTTTCGTATCGGTTCCGCGGCGCCTGCGGAGGCAGGTCACCAACACCTTTCTCTTTGCCCGGGACGGGTATTCCTGCCAGTACTGCGGTCGCCACCGGAGCGAGCTTCGGGGACGCCAGTTCCTGACCCGGGACCACGTGGTCCCCCTCTCCCGAGGGGGGACCAACGCTTGGGCCAACGTGGTCACCTCCTGTTCGGCCTGCAACAACCGAAAGGGCAACCACCTGCCCGAAGAGGTGGGGATGCGCCTCTTGTCGGTTCCCCGGGAGCCCAACCACGTGCACTTGGTGTGGGCGGTGCGGAAGCTCACCCCCATCCAGGCCAAGTATATCCGCATGTTCTACGGACAGGAGGCGGTGGCGGCCCTGGAGGCCAACCCCCATCTGGCTTCTTAGGCCGGAGGAGCCCCGGGGCCGTGCGATCTAGCGGCTGCGGACGGGGCCGAGCCGTCTGCTGGGGGGCGTCGGGGAGCTACTCGTCCAGCCAGGCGTAGGGCCGCTCGTAGAACTGCCCGAACCCCCGGACCATCCCCTCGGCGGTGTATTCCTTCCAGGAGATCACCCATCCCCGCACCGGATCCTGGTGAACCTGGTACGAAAACAGGGGGTTCTGGGTCTTCTCCGCCAAGAACCGGGCCAAGGCCGGCGGGAGGTTGGGCACACCCGCCACGGTGAACTCGCCAGGGCGTTGATCCAAGAGGTCGCGATGCAGCTCCGACTCGAAGATCTTGAGTTCCCGGATGGCATCTTCCACGGAAGAAGCGATGCGGCTGAAGTTGTCCGGGGCGGTGGAGCCGGTGCGCCGCCGCAGCTCCTTGAGGAGGGTGAGGGTGGCAGGGGCCCTTACCTCCACCAGGACTTCGCGGAGCAGGTCCAACAGCCGCTCTTGGATGCGGAGGAGCTGGGAGAACTCCCGCAATCTGGACCAGCCCTTCTCTGCCCGCTCCTCCATAAATCTCCTGGATTTCCGGGGAAAGGATCATCGTTGCAATCTAGTGCGTCGGAAGGCCGCCGGAAACACCGGTTTCCCTTCCCACGGGCGGCTCCAGCGAAATGCGGGCGTCCACCGCAACCCCCCCCTCGGGAAAGAGCAGGAAGGGATTGATGTCGAGTTCGGCGATCTCGTCGTGCTCCTCCACCAACTGGGAAACCCTGAGGAGAACCTCCTCGAGGTGGGCCAGGTCGGCGGGGGGATCCCCCCGGATCCCTTCCAAGACCCCGAAACCGCGTATGGATCGGATCATTTCCCGGGCGTCCAGGCGGGTGAGGGGGTGGACCCGGAACGCCACGTCCTGCAAGGCTTCCACGTAGATCCCCCCCAAGCCGAACATGAGGATGGGGCCGAACTTGGGATCCCGGGCCATTCCCAGGATCACCTCCCGACCGTCACGCAGGTACCGTTCCACCAACACTCCCTGGATGCGGGCCTGGGGCATGGAGCTCCGGATGCGGTCTACCACGGAACGGTAGGCTTCCCGCACCTCTTCCGGAGAACGGAGGTCCACCACCACGCCTCCCGCGTCGGTCTTATGGACCAGGTCGGGGGAAAGGATCTTGACCACCACCGGAAAACGCATCTCCAGGGCCGCCTCCACGGCATCCTCCTCCGAATGGACCACCCGGAAGGGGACGGTGGGGATCCCGTAGGCTTGCAGGACCTTGAGGGCTTCCACCTCGGTCAGGCGCGGCCGCCCTGCCCCCCGGGCCCGCTCCAGGATCTCCTCCACCTTCCGCACCTGGACAGGAAAGTGCTCCGGCTCGGCAGGAGGCCTTTCCCGCCAGGCCCGGTAACGGTTCATGGCCGCCAGGGCCCGGGCCGCCGATTCCGGAAAGATGTAGGCCGGGATCCCGGCCTCCTTGAGCTCCGCCCGCCCCTCGGGCAGTCCTTCCCGTCCCATGAGGACAGCCAGGACAGGTTTCTCCCGGCAGGTTCCCGCGGCGGCCACGATGCTGGCGGCGATGTCGGTCTGCCGGATCCCCAAGGGGGGAACGAAAGCGGCCAGCACGGCGTCCACCTTGGGGTCCTGGAGCACGATGCTCAGGGCCACCTGGTATCGCTCCCCGGTGGCGGAGGCGATCATGTCCACGGGGTTTCGGACCGATGCCTCCGCCGGGAACACCCTCCGGAGCCTGGCCTGGATGTGGGGGGAAAGCTCCACGACCTCCAACCCGTGGGATTCGCAGGCGTCGGCCATGATGATCCCCGGCCCGCCGGCGTTGGTGAGGATGGCCACCCGGTTCCCCTTGGGGAGGGGAAGGTGCTCGAAGGCCATGGCCAGATCGAACAGTTCCTGGATGCTGCCGGCCCGGAGAACGCCGCATTGGGCCAAGAGGGCGTCGATGGCCAGGTCGGCTCCCGCCAAGGCCCCGGTATGGGAGGAGGCGGCCCGGGCTCCGGCGGAGGTGCGGCCCGATTTCACGACGGCGATGGGTTTCTTGCGGGAAATCCTCCGAGCCAGGGGAATGAAGTGCTTGGGGTTTCCGAAGCTTTCCAGGTACATGAGGATGACCCGGGTGTGGGGGTCGTCCTCCCAGTATTCCAGCAGGTCGTTGCCGCTCACGTCGGGTTTGTTCCCCACCGAGATGAACTGGCGGATCCCGATTCCGTATTCATGGGCATAATCCAAGATGGTGACGCCCAAAGCCCCCGACTGGCTGAGGAAACTGGTGGAGCCGGGAGGCGGCATGGTGGGGGCGAAGGTGGCGTTCATGGATACGCCGGGATCGGTGTTGAGGAGGCCCATACAGTTGGGGCCCACCAGGCGCATTCCGTAGCGGCGGACGATCTCCACCAGAGCCTCCTCCCGGGCCACCCCCTCCCCTCCCACCTCCCGGAACCCGGCCGAAATCACCACCACGCCTCGGACCCCCTTCTGGCCACATTGCTCCGCCACTTCCAGCACCACCTCCTTGGGAACCACCACCACCGCCAGGTCCACCGGACCCGGGATGGCAGTCACCGACGGATACGCCGGGATCGAGTGCACGAAGGGGGCGTGGGGGTTCACAGGATAGACCACGCCCTGGTAGCCGTGGCGGATCAGATTGTCCAGAATCTGGTAGCCCAACGTGCCGGGCCGGCGGCTGGCCCCGATCACGGCGATGGAGGCGGGCCGGAAGAACATGTCCAACGTGGCCGACATAGCGGGAGGTCCGGGGGCGCTGAAGGGTGAGGGGAAACGGGGGAGGGGGGCTGACCGGGAACCCCCTGCCCGGCGGAAAGTACAGAGGGCCGGAAGGCCCGTTCCAGCTGAAAAGGGCTAAGGTAAGGTATCGGACCCCCGATTCCCACGGCAAACCAGGTCCATGACCCTCCGCGAACCAGACCCGCCTGTCCACGGGCACCCACCCCTCCCTCCGGCCCGCCCGGCCGGCGAAGGGGCGGCCCGTAAGGAAGACCTACCGCCCACCCGGCGGATCCTCGACGTGGGCCCTGCCCGGGAAGAATGGATCGTGACCTGGGTGGGCTCCGCCTTGGCCGCGGTCCCCCACTCCTCTCGGGTGGCGCTGTTGGAGCTGGAGGCTGTGCCGGCGGCCCGACCGGAAAAGGGGGTCAGGCGGTTGCTGATGGCTGGCCGGTCTCTGGACGAGGTCGCCGACGAGGAGATTGCGGCCCGCCTTACGGCCAAGCCGGATTCCCCGGCCAGGACCCGCCATGGGCGGGAGAGGGGACGCACCCCGTAGCGGCCCCCCAGGGAACCGGAGACGGAGGGCGGCCAAGGGTTCGGCCCGCCCTCAGACCGCTTTCCCCCGGCCGCCGAGCTCGGCCTTCCCGGCCCAGGGCCTCCGGTTGCCTCGCCACAGGTGTCGGTTCCACCCCGCCCCCGGCTGAACCCCACCGCGGTCCCCTGCTGCTTCCCCGGCCGTGTCGTTTCGACACGCCCGGTGTCATCCCCCTAGGGCAGCCAGCCGGGCCGTGCAGAGCCTGAAGATCTACGCAAGTTATTTCATTACAAAAACTTGTCTTTCTTCGTCCAACCGGGGCACGGGAAGTGCCAAGGGGAACGAGCGGCGTCGTGGGAGGACGCCTGCTACGATCGTTGTGGGACCGGCCTGCGGGGCCGGAGGACTTCGAAGCTATGATGCCGAGAGAGGGACCTGTGATTCGACATTGGCGAGGGGAGGGGGCCGAAGGCGTGGGGATCGTGGTCGTGGATCCTCCCGTGGAAGAGGTGGAGGACGAGGCCAGGCCCCGGATCGAGATGTTCGTTTGGGGGGGGAAGGTCCGTCCGCAGCCCACGCTTCCCTACGGCCGTTGGAAGGCGACCTCCTAGCCTTCCCCCCCGAAGGCGGCTCGCCGCTGCCGGCGGTTCCTGCCGGCTCCCCCCTTTTTTTAACGAATCGCCTCTGAAGGAGTCCATTTCAGTAGGCAGGGCGAGGTGTGGTGAGGGGATGGAGCCCTGACCTATGGGAAATGGAGAACCGTCGGCCCCAGGGCGGGCCGGCTCGATCTGGAGGAGGCGACCATGCTAAGCAGAACGTGGATGGGGAGCCTGTTGGTCCTGGTGCTCCTGGGAGGGAGTACCCTTTCGCTGGAGGCCCAGCCCCGACGGGGTCCTTGGGCAGGCGGAGGACCGTTCGTAGGCCAGGCGGTGGAAAAGGCTCTCGAGAACCAGCAGAAGTTGGGTCTGACCCGGGACCAGGTGAGTCAGCTCCAGGAACTCAAGAGGATCTTGGACACCCAGGTTACGCCCTTGGCGGAAGAGATGAAGACCCTCCGGGAAAAGATCCGCTCCGGGCAGGTGGAGCGGAACGAAGGGTTGAGGGAGATGCAGGCCCTTGCGGGTCGGCTCATGGAGGCGGCGGCGCCCCTGAGGGGCCGGATGCCGGAAATCCTGACGGAAGCCCAGCACCGCCAGCTCAGGGAGATCCTTCGTGCCGAAAGGCCGGCTGGCAGGGGGGGACTCGGCCTGGGTCCCCGGATGATGAGGTGGGGGTGGGGAGGACGGGGGGGTGCTTGGGGACCGGCGTTCCGGGGTGGGTTCGGATGGCAGGGTCGTTGGGGCGCCGCCATCGGTGGAGGTACCTGGGCGGGCCGGCGGCCTTTGGGGGCCCAGGCCCCGCTGAACCTCCGCCGTGCAGCCCGTTTGGGTTGGGGGATCCGAGCCTGAGCAACGGCCACGAGGGAGGGAGCGGCCCCGGTTGCGGAGGGGAAGGGGACCAACGCCAATCCTGAACCTTCCCGCATCGGCCGTCAAAGGTTTCCGGCAAAGCCGAGGGGGCACCTGTTCGAAAGCGGGCAGGTGCCTCGTGCTTTTGGGGGGTGGGTAGGGGTTCCTCGGCCGGACGGGGGCTGGCCGCTTGAGGGGGTCGGTGTCCGGCGGTCAGGGGGCACGAGGCGGCTGTCCTTTCAAGCCTTTTCCGCTATCATCAACCTTCTGGAGTCCCTCGCAGGACTGGTGCGGGGGGCGGCAAGAGCGGGTGGGCGGCTGGGGGCAAGGGGCCCGGGGCCCGCCAAGGTCCGCTGGTTCCGCCCCCACGGCCAACCCGTTCTCAACGGGGTCGGATGTTCCCGTGTCAACGAAGCAGGGCGAGGTGATCGAACGTTCCGACGGGGAGCTTGTGGCAGAAGCCCGCCGGGGGAGCACCGAGGCCTTCGGCGCTTTGGTGAAACGCTACATGCGGCCGGGGTATCTAGTGGCGCTCTCGGTGACGGGCTCTGCGGAAGACGCGGAGGACGTGGCCCAGGAGGCCTTCGTGGTGGCCTTGGAGCGCCTCGAGGACTGCCGGGACCCCGACAGGTTCGGAGGCTGGTTCCTCACCATCGTGCGAAACCGGGCTCGGAACTATCTGCGCCGGGAGAGGCTGAGGCGGGGGGAGGAGATGGATCCGGAAACTTCCAAGAAGGGAACGGATCCCGAGGGAGCTCTTGAAGGATGGGAGATCCGCAGGCTTCTCCTGGCGGCCATGGAGGGGCTTTCAGTGGTGAGGAGGGAGATCCTCCTCCTCCATGACCTGGAGGGTTGGAAACATCGGGAGATCGGAGAGCGGCTCGGGCTTCCGGACGGCACGGTGCGCTCGCACCTGCACTTCGCCAGAAAGTACGTGAGGGAACGCCTGGAGAAGATCTTGAAGAGCGGCCCGAAAGGGGAGGAACCATGAAACGGTCGGACGGAAGGTTGTCCCTGCACGGCTTGGATCCGGGGAGCCGGGATCCCGGCTACTGGGCTCGGTTCTACCGAGTTGTGATGGCCAGGGCGGGCCCTGAGCTGGCCCGCCGCCGGGGAGAGGCCACCGTCGAGATGGCCGATGTGGTGGCTTCCTGGAGCCGAGCCCTGGTCCCCATGGCCCTCCTGGCCGCGGCCCTCGCAGGTCTCCTCCTGATGGGGAAACGCACTCCCGGACCCTCCCCTTGGGAGGTTGTGGCCTCACCCACCGCTTTGGAGGAGGCCCTCCTCCAAGGGGTCAGTCACGGTCCGGCGCCGTGGATGGCCGTGGGGGTCGCCGAGCTGGACGAGCTTGCTTACTTGAACGGCACCCGGCGGTGAGCCCCGCCAGGGGGCCCCAGCTTGGGGGGGCCCCCGGCTTTGCCCCGGGAAGAACTCCGCCAGAGGTGGAAGATGAAGCTGGAGGGAAAACGCCGTGCCCGACTTTTGAGTGCCACAGTTCTCCTCCTGGTGTTGGGGGCGGGCTTCGCCCTGGGGATGGCGGTGGAACGGCGCTTGGGGGCCGGGCATTTAACGGAATCGGGCCCCCAATGGTCTGGGGATCGTGAGCCGGGGGCTGCGGCCGGGGGTCAGGTGGCTCCCGCCGACAGCGCCTCCCGCCGCAGGACCCTCCTGGTGGAGCAGGTCGGTCTGTCGGCGGAGCAGAAGGTGCGGGTGGATTCCATTGTGGCTTTCTACCGGGAGCGGGTGAGGGAACTCCGGGAACGCTTCGACCAGCAATGGGAGGTAGAGTACGGGGAGATTCTCTCCGAAACGAGAAGCGCCTTGAAAGCCGTATTGAATCCTGAGCAGCGGGCCGCCTATGACTCCCTCCTCATGGAGGCCGATCGCCGCCGGCAGGAACGTCGGCAAAGGGATACCGTTCCCAGATGAACGGAGGTGGAGGGCATCTTCCCTGCGAGACCTATGGACAACGACATCGTGATCAAGACCAAGGGGCTGAAGAAGAACTACGTTTTGGGGGCCGAAACGGTCCGGGCCGTGCGGGGGGTGGACCTGGAAATCCGCCGGGGTGAATTCGTGGCCATCATGGGTCCCTCGGGAAGCGGAAAATCCACCTTCATGAACCTGCTGGGGTGCCTGGACACCCCCACGGAAGGGGAGTACTGGCTCAACGGCATTCCGGTATCCACCCTTTCCGACAACGAGTTGGCCAGGGTCCGGAACAAGGAGATCGGCTTCGTCTTCCAGACGTTCAACCTTCTCCCCCGGGCCACGGCCCTGCACAACGTGGAACTGCCGTTGATCTACGCCGGTGTCCCGGGGAAGGAGCGGAAGGCCCGGGCCAAAGAAAAGCTGGAGCTGGTCGGGCTCGGGGACCGTCTCCACCACAAGCCGCCCGAACTCTCCGGCGGGCAGAGGCAAAGAGTAGCCATTGCCCGGGCCTTGGTGAACGATCCGGCCATTCTCCTGGCCGACGAGCCCACAGGCAACCTGGACTCCACCACCAGCGCGGAGATCATGGAGGTCCTGACGGAACTCAACCGGCAGGGCCAGACCATCGTGCTGGTGACCCACGAGCATGACATCGCTGCCTATGCGCGGCGGCAGGTTCACCTCAGGGACGGCGTGATCGAGCGTGATTTCGTGAACCACCATACAGGAGTCGTAGCATGAGGGCGAATCCAAGGCAGAAATACGCGGATAAGGTCCCCGCCCGGAAGGGCGAGACCATGACGGGAGGCCGTGGGGGGCTCCTTGGGCTGGCCCTCTTGGTATGGCTTGTCGTGGGCATCCAGGGGTGCAACCGAGGAAAGGCGGCCAGCACGTCGGCCCCGCCCACCACGGAGGTGGTCCGCACCACCATGCGGATTACCGCCGATGCCACGGGGAACGTGGAGCCTATCCGGAAGGTGGAGGTAAAGTCCAAGGCTTCTGGCGAAGTGCTCCGCCTTCATGCCGAAGTCGGGGATTTCGTGCGCCGCGGCACCCTTCTGGCGGAGATCGACCCCCGGGACGTGCAGAACGCCTATGAACAGGCGGTGGCCGACCTGGAGGTGGCCAAGGCCCGGGCGGAGATTGCGGAGGCCCAGCTTGCCCGCACCACCCAACTCTTCCAGGCTGGCGTGATCACCCAGCAGGAAATGGAAAGCGAGCGGCTCAACTATGCCAACGCCAGAGCCGCCCTGGTCAGGGCCGAGACCAACAAGATGCTGGCGGAGATCCGCCTGAGCGAGGTGAACATTCGGGCCCCCATGGACGGCACCATCCTGGCCCGCAACGTGGAAGAGGGGACGGTCATTCAGTCGGCTTCCACCAACGTATCGGGCGGCACCACCCTCTTCGTGATGGCCGACTTGACCGAGGTTCAGGTGCGCATGCTGGTGGACGAGACCGATTTCGGGCAGATCCAGCCGGGTCAGGAGGCTTTGGTCCAAGTGGAGGCCTACCCGGGGCGGCGCTTCCCCGGGGTGGTGGAGAAGATCGAGCCCCAGGCGGTCACCCAGCAGAACGTGACCATGTTCCCCATCAAAGTCCGACTGGACAACCGGGCCGGACTCTTGAAGCCGGGGATGAGCGCCGAGGTGGAGGTTCTCCTGGTGGAGCGCCCCGACGTGCTGGTGGTGCCCAACAACGCCCTGGTGACCACCCGGGAGCTGGCGGCCGCAGCGTCGGTGCTGGGCTTGGATCCTGAAAAGACCACGGTGGATCTCCAGGCCTTCCAGAGGCTTGCCCAGGAGGCCGGACTGGGGCCCATCCAGGGCCTCTTCGGTCGCGGTCGGAGTGGGGGTGGGGCTCGCGGCGGCGGGGCCGGTACTCTAGGGGGAGGAGCGCAACCCGGGGTCTCCCCGTCCCCGGGCGCCGGTGGGGCGGCTGCCGGGGCGGCGGGGGCTGCCGTACCCCAGGAGCCTGCGGGGGCCCGGGGCGGGGGTGGAGCCGAGGGAGTCCAGGGCCCGCGGACCGGGCCCGGGGGCCGGGAAGGTCTACCCCAGGGGGTGGATCCCGAAGCCATGGCTCGGCGGCGGGCCCGGATGGACTCCCTGCGGGCCATGGTGGAACGGGGCGAGATCAGTCAGGACTCCCTGAACCGGGTGTTGGCCGCCATGCGGGGTGCCCCCGGCGGTCCCGGTGGGGGGGGCGGGGAGGCCGGGAACCTCGCCGCAGGGGGTAGGATGCCGGTCGGGGGAGGGAATCGTGAGGCAGGTCTTCCCCAAGCCGGTGCTCCCCAGACGGCGGGCGACCGCCCGGAGGCGGCGCCCCAGCCGCAGCAAGGCGAAGGCGGAGCCGGGGGGGCTCCCCCCCAGGGCGTCCAACTCCAGGAGACCGCTCCGGCCCTGCTGGGGCTCGTGAACACTTCCGGCCAGCCGCGGCCCGCGGTGGCTTTCGTGGTGAAGGAGGACGGAACCTTGGAGCCCCGGCCGGTCCTCATGGGGGTGAACGACTGGGACAACACGGAGATCCTCGCTGGCCTCCAGGAGGGGGAGAAAGTGGCTCTCATCGGAGTGGCTCAGCTCCAGGCCGCCCAGCAGGCCCTGCGGGAGCGGATGGCCAGCCGGGGCTTCATGCCGGGGATCCCCCCCATGGGTGGGGGGATGGGAGGCATGGGCGGCGGAATTCGGCGATAGGCTCCGGAAGGCGAGGCGAAGATGATCGGCCAGAAAAGTTCCCTCCTGTCGTGGGAGATCATCGGTGTGGCCATGGGGGCGATCCGGGCCAACGCCCTGCGTTCGGTCCTCACCACTCTGGGAATCATCATCGGAGTGGCGGCGGTGATCACCATGACCTCCCTGGGGGAAGGGGCCCAGCGCCAGATCCAGGCCCAGATCCAGGGGATGGGCACCAACATCCTGTCGGTGTCGCCGGCCCGGGGGCAGATGCAGGGCGTTCGGACGGGGAGTGCCCGCCTCACGGCCGATGACGCCGTGGCCCTCCGGGACAACTCCAACGGTCTCCTCAAGGTGGCGCCGGAAACCTCCCAGCGGATGCAGATCTCTTACCTTCGCTGGAACGACAACGTGGAGATCTTCGGGACTTGGCCCGAGTGGTTCGACATGAACCGGGTCAAGCTGGCCCACGGGCGCCTCTTTGATCTCGGCGACAACCAGGCCCGCCGGCGGGTGGCGGTCTTGGGGGCGGAGATCCCTGCCTCGTTGGGCGGCACGCCACCTGAGCTCCTGGTGGGCCGGAGCATCCAGATCCGGGGGATCACCTTCGAAGTCATCGGCGTCCTCGAGGCGAAAGGCTCCGCCACCCCCTGGATGAACCCCGACCGGCGGATCTACATCCCCCTTTCCACCGCCCTGTACCGGGTCATGGGTGGCCGTGACTTCCTCGGGGGGATCTCGGTCCAGGTGCCAGCCCCCGAGCTCATGGATCACGCCTATGCTGAGATCGACCGGATCCTTCGGAGGCAACACCAGATCCCCCCGGGTCGGCCGGCCGACTTCGAAATCCGGAACTTCCGCGACCTCTTGGAAACCTTCCAGGAGACCGCCCA
>JAUQOX010000325.1 GCA_030550695.1 Gemmatimonadota bacterium
ACATCCCGCGGCGGGTAGAGGCGCCGCGTTTCCGAGGCCCTGGCTTGGGGCGCACCTTCCTCCGAGCCTGCCTGTCCACGCACATCCCCTTGGGGCTCGTCGGCGGCCAAGGCCTTGAGAACCAACGTCTCGTCGGGAAGACAGATCCCGTTCAAGGAGCACGCCACACATTTCGGACTGTTCTCCAAGGGATCCGGGGGGTGCGGCGAGTCCGCTGCCCGCCGAGCCTCTGCCAGCAGTTCGAGGGTGCGGGCCTCGAGGGCGCCGTCGAAGGGAACGTCCACGCGGGTTTTGGAGCCGGCATAGTAAAGAACCCCGTGGTCGCACCGGTAGCCGTGCTCCCGTAGGAGCAGGCCCTGGGCCATGAGCTGGACCCGGTCGGACTCCCAGCTCCGCTCGGGGACGTCCGGGACCCGTCCCCGTTTCATTTCCACGGGAACCGCTTCGTCAGCCGCGGTGGATACGAGATCCAGTTTTGCACTGAGGCCCAGACGTTCCGAACTCAGACTCACCGACCGGGAAATCGTGGGGCGCTCGTCGCCGGTCTCGGGCTCCTGTTGTTCTTCGTCTGGAGGCTGCGGGTCGGGCAGGACATGGTCCAGCCGATCCACACGGCGATGGACTTCTTTGCCCTCTTCAGTATAGACGTTGTCCTCCCACCGCCCCTCCACGTGTTGGAGATAGAACAGACGCGGGCAGTAGGCAAACTCGGCCAGTTGGCTGACCGGCAGGGGATCGGTGTCGGACGCAAGGGTCATGAACTGTCCCTAAGGAAGAATCACCCGGCTGGACCCCTTCACTCTCGACCGTCTTCTTCCCCCCTCTCTCCGCCCCGCCTTGCCTCGAGCCTGGCCTCCACCTGTTCGAAGATCTTCTTCATGAATTCCCTGGTCTGTGATCCGGGGAAATTGAATTTCGCATAGCGTTCGAGAATGGGCTTGGCCTCGGCAAGGCTTGTGACCCCCTGGAGTTCCTCCACAGCGGACATGAGCTTTCGCGCCTCACCGCCGGCCATGGGACCTGCGGGCCCCCCTATCGTCTTCAAATGCTCAGCTCTACTCTGAAGAGCCTTGCAGATCGCATGGACGGCCAGCTCGCCGTCCAGCGGCAGATCAAGGGCGGAGGCTCCCCGCCCAGACGTCGGACTGGTTGACCCGCCTGCTTCCGACGATGGTGCAGAACGTTTCGAACCGCCGTTTGCCTCCAAACGCTTGCGATAGCGTTTTCCACGCAGGTCTGCCTCCCGTTCCATCCGCCATTCATATCCTGGCGAAGCCTCCCATAGCCATTCCCGTAGGGTCTCCTCCACCCCGTCCGCGTACGCGTCGAAGTCCTCCTGGAGGCCGGGATAGGACTTCCGACCCGCCTCGGTCAGTCGCCAATGATAGGATTCCCTGGCCTTTTCAGGGTTGTCTTCAAAGGATCCCAGCAGATCGTCTCTTTGCAGAATCCAGTACATGAGCTCCGAACGATCCTCCTCCGTGGCCTCCAAGAACTCGGCCTCGCTGAGAGGCACCGTCGTTCTGGCAACGACTTCGGGAGAGCAACCGAAATCCAGGCAGAACTCGTATTCGAGCATCCAGCCCCTACCCTTCCACGAACTTCTCGTAGGCAGCTCTACGAATCGAAAGGTCGGGAATCGCCTCCAACGCCAGTAGCGCCGGATCGTTCTCCCAATAGCTTTTGGCTTGCTCCCTCAACTCTCCCAAGCTGGCCATAGCGTCCTCCAAGGAGGCGGGTGGAACCGACGAAAGAGTATTTGGGCAGGGCCATGACAAGATCCGGCCGACCGCCGGTGCACCCCCCATTCGAGGCCACCTGCGGCCGGCCGGCGCGGTCAGAGGACCGCCCTTCTCACCAGTTCAAACCACACATCATCCAGATCCTCGACGCCCAGGGCCTGCTCCGTGAATCCGGCCGCCCGCAGGCAGTTTCGGACCGACATGCCAAAGAGAAAGTTGTCCCTGACCGCCCTTTCCTGGCCTGAAAGGAGATCGCTGCGAACGGCGGTTTTCGTCTCCTCTGCCAGCGTCCGGCGGAGGAACTCCGCCGCTTCGTCCAGGGACCTGGATACCGGTCCGAGATCCAGATAGGTGTCGCCCACGGCCTTCCTCAGTGCCTCGACGAGGTCCCGCGCAGCCAGGAAAGCGCCCGCCGGCAGACCGCGACCCATGAGGGCCTGAAGGTTGGCGATGGCCGAGCGGGCTCGGTCTTCGTCAAGGGAGGGTTCCAGATGGCTTACCACCACCCCTGCCACCTTCCTGAGATCGCTCCAGACGTCCCTTTCCATTCCCTCAGGAAGCTTTCGGAGCTGTTTGTCCGCCTCCGTGATCCAGGCCTCGCAGGACCGCAGGATGTCGGACAAGGGAGACAAGTCCCTCGAGGACGAAAGCCCGCCCTCGGCATTCGTGGGGTCCATAAGAACTCCTCCCCCCTCACTTCTTTCGGGGAAGCCAAGCGCTGGTGTACTCGAACGGGCCGATCCGCTGGCCGGTGGCCGAAAAGCCGTCGGAGCCCGTGGTGTAGGTGAAGCTCCCCACCCTCTGGCGGACGTAGGTGGACCCGTCGCTGAACGTCGTGTACTCGAACGAGCCCAGGCGCTGGGTGGTGGCGCTGAGGCCCGTGCTCCAGGTGGTGTAGGTGAAGGAGCCGGCCCTCTGCGAGACCGCCGTGAGGCTCCGGTCTCCGAGGTTCACGGCGGTGTACTCGAACGAACCCAGGCGCTGGGAGACCGCGCCGAGGTTCCGGTCTCCCACCCGCAGGTTGGTGTAGGTGAACGAGCCGGCCCTTTGGGACGTGCCCGAAAGGCTCTCCCCTGCCACCTGGCCGGAATAGTAGGTGAAGCTCCCCACCTTCTGGCCGGTGATCCAGGAGGAGGATTGGGCTTGCAGTGCCCCGGCAAAGAGGGCCAGGGCGGCGGCGACCCAGGTGGCCGGGGCGGCGGGCGAAGCGGA
>JAUQOX010000057.1 GCA_030550695.1 Gemmatimonadota bacterium
GGGTTCCGGACCCGCGGCGGTGCTGCCGGGGTGGGACGGACCACCACAGCCTCGGTCATGTTCATGACTCTGACGGTTCTCATCATGGACGCCCTTTTCCCGCCTTTGCTGCTGAACTGAAACGGCGTCTGCTACGGGGAAAGAGAGAGAGCCGGTAGCCCATGATCCGCTATCGCCAGATCTACAAGGCCTTCGATGAGCCCGTCCTAGCAGGGGTGGATTTGGTGGTCCACGAAGGGGAGATGTTCGGGCTGTTCGGGCCTTCGGGGACGGGCAAGAGCGTCCTCCTGAAGACCACCCTCGGGCTCATCGTACCGGATCGCGGCGATGTCCTGCTCAACGGTCGTTCCGTGTTTTTCGGGGATCGGAGGTCGCTGGAAGAGGTGCGGAGGAAAGTCGGATATGTCTTCCAGAACTCCGCCCTTTTCGATTCGATGAACGTTTATGAGAATGTTTGCATGGGGATACCGGAACGCGAGCTCCGGACCCTTTCCCGCAAGGAGACGGCCCGACGGGTGTGGGAAGCCCTGGAGAGGGTGAACCTGGATCCCCCATCGGTCCTGCACAAACTGCCCTCCGAACTTTCCGGGGGGATGCGGAAGAGGGTTGGTATCGCCCGGGCGATCGTGGGGCGACCCTCCATCCTCCTGTGGGATGAGCCCACGACGGGCCTGGATCCCGTGAACACCGCTGCGGTGGAACGGCTGATCTTACAGCTTTCTCGGGATCTCGAGGTCACTTCCGTCATCGTCACCCACGACATCGAGGGGGGGCTCCTGATGTGTCACCGGGTGGCCATGCTGGAGGGAGGAAAGATCCGGTTCTGTGGAACACCGGAGGAGTTCCGGAAAAGCCCGGACCCCGTAGTTCAGGCTTTCGTGGACCGGGCTAGGGCCGAAGCGGCGTTGAACGATGGAATTGTCCTGACATGACCAAGGAAGAAGGCACCCAGGCCTCCGCCCTGGGGGGTCCCTCCGAAGAGGAGCTTCTGCGGGCTGTGCCCCGGGGAGCTTCCCGGGGGGAGTTCAAGATCGGCGTTTTCGTGCTGCTGGGGATCGCAGCCTTACTGACCACCCTCTTCCTCCTGACCGATCCCAGTACCTTCCGGGGAAGATACCGGCTGCTGGCGGTGGTGGAGGAGGCCGGGGGGATCCGCCGGGGAGACCCCGTACAGATGAAAGGGGTGAACATCGGGCGGGTCATGGATTTTGCCCTGGTCCCGGAGGGTGTCGCCTTGACCCTGGAGTTGGAAGGACGATGGAAGGTGCCGGACGACTCCCGGGTCCGGCTCATCTCCTCCGGCCTCCTGGGGGGGCGGACCGTGGAAGTGGTTCCCGGGGGGAGCAGCCGCCCCCTTCCCCCCGGAGCCACGTTGCCCGGCGAATTGGTGGAAGGAATCCTGGAGTTCCCACCTGAGCTGGGGCGGGAAGCCCAACGGGTCCTGGAAAGGCTGCAGGATCTGCTGGCCGAGCCCACGGTGACGTCGGCCCGGTCCGGTGTCCAGGAGGTCCGGACCCTGTTGGTGAACCTTAATGCCCTGGTGAAGGCACAGCAGGGGGAAATCAGCCGCCTGACGGCTTCCCTCAACCGGTCGGCCCAGGCATTGGAAACCGGTCTGGGATCCGGCGAGGAGCTTGCCGGCGTCCTTGCCCAGGCCGACAGCACCTTCCTCATCCTGGCCAGGACGGGTCAACGGCTGGAACGGGCCGCCGACCGCCTCGACCGGATTCTTCAAAGGGTGGAGGCGGGGGAAGGCACCCTGGGCCAGTTGGCCATCAACCCGGAACTCTACCGATCCGTTTCGGCTGCAGCCCAAAGCCTCCAGGCCCTGGCCGAGGACATCCGGGCGAACCCTCGCCGGTACCTTCGGCTGGAAATCTTCTAGGGCGCTGGAGGGATCCGGTCCCCTGGGGTTCAGCCCCCGGGCCCCGGTCTCCGAAGTGACCTTCGCCGAGGGGCCGAGGACCGGGATCACCTAACGAGCGAGGCGCACTACCACCCCGGGGCGAGGTTGAACCCCCAATGCCAACCCTTCTGGGGCCGCTGCCAGGGGTAGGCGTAGTAAATTTCAAGAATCAACATCCCCAGGATGTTGGCCCGCGCCGACAAGCCGGTGCTGAACAAGGGGATCCGGCCGGTTGCCGACCGCTGAATCTTCCAGCTGTCTATGGGGTTCTCGTTGTCCCAGGCGATCCCCGCATCGGCGAAGGCCACGAGTTCCACCGGCACATAGGGCAGGTTGACCAGGCCGAACTGGTCGGTGCCCAGGAAAGGCACTCGGATCTCGGCGTTGGCCACCGCAAGCCTCTGCCCGAAGAGCCGATCGAAGACCGGGCAGCTTCCGTCCGGGGTCTCGCCGCACTCCCGGGCATCGAAACTTTCCCAGGAATAGCCCCGGATGAGGGTTTCGTAGCCCAAGAAGAGGGGGCGGATGTAGTTGCTGTTCACGAGGAAGCTCGAATACCGGTAACGGCCCATGTGGAGGCCCCGGAAGGCCAGCGTGAGGTTGAGGGTCGGATTGAAATAGCGCCGGTAATCCGCAAGGAGGGTTTCGAAGCGGGCCGAGCCCCGGGTGAATCCCAGCTCCAACCGGTAGCGTTCCCCCCGCACCGGGGACGTGAAAGCCGCAAAGGAACGGTCACCCACCAGGGCCACCGAGCCCTCCAGGAGGTTCAACGGGTCCGGCTCCAACTCGTCGCGCTGGACCCTTCGGATATCCACCAGGGTGTTCCCCAGGTACAGGTACTGGTCCTGTTCGATGTCGTAAGAGTAGCGGGTATAGCCTAGGGTTCCTTCCAGGCGTCGTGTCTGGGAGAAGGGCAGGGCGAGGAGGGTGGTAAAGTTGTCCAAGAAGATGCGGTATCGGGTTTCCACATAGGCGTTGTACGTGACGCCCGAGCCTGCATCCCGCACCCGATCGAAGCCGTAGAACAGATACTGGAAAGGAATGCGGCCCGCTGCATACCCCCAGTTCCAGCGGCGGGTCTGATTCAAATAGAAGAGTTGGCCTCCCACATCCTTGAGGGTGCCCTGAGCCGAAACCGCCACACCGAGGATACGATCCCCCAACATGTCCGAGAAGTAGGCGGAAGTCCCCCCTCCGATATAGTTCCCGAAGGCGTCGGTCCCCACCCCCACCGTAGGCTGACCTATGAAGTCCAACTGCAACCTGGAGCGGAAAGGGAGGGCGTCGGCGACGGTATAGGTCCCTGGAGGGACCAGACCCGTGTCGGGATCGTCCAGATAGGCCATCACCCTGCTGGGAACCCTCGTCTGTGAGGGGGGAAGCCGTCTACCGGGGCCTGGCGGTCCCGCTTCTTCCGGTCGGGCCAGGCTGTCCAGCTCGGACGGCTCCAGGGTGTAGATGTGGAACTCGAACCCGTCGAAAACCGAGAAGGCCATGCGTCCGTCCCGCTGGGCCACGCTCATGGCCGGGGAGGACCAGGTGATCCCGCTCACGGCCGTCGCCACCCTGGTGACGCGCTCCAGCGCCCCGGTCTCGAGACGGTAGCGATAAACGTCGCTGAAGCCGTCGGGGTCGGAGAGGAAATAGATGTCCTTGCCGTCCGGGGAGAATTGAGGATTGATGTGCTTCACCCTCGGTCCGAAGAGGGAGAGCGTACGGATCTTCCCCGATTCCAGGTCGAGAAGGCCCAGCTGGAACTTCGCATAGGTCAAGCGCTCACGGTCGGTGAACTCGGACCGATCCGTGATGAAAGCCACCGTCTTCCCATCCGGCGAAAAGGTGGGCTGAAAATCCGCATACCAGTCGTCGGTCAAGCGGGTGGTGGTCCCGGTGTCCAAGTCGTACAGGTACAGGTCCGTGATCCCATTGCGGGTCCCGGAGAACACCAGCTTCTTGTTGTCGGGAGACCATGAAGGCCCCTGCATGGCGCCGAGTTCACGCACCCTGATCTGTCTCCGGATCCTGCCGGACTGGGCATCGGCCACCACCAACTGGTTGTCTCCCCCCGCGAACACCACATAGGCCAGGAGACTTCCGTCCCAGGACCAGGCGCCCGAAGAGTCAATGAAGCGAAGGGCATCGAAATGGGGGTCCGCGTTGGAGCTGGCCAAGGTCCTGAGGATCCTTCCGGTGCGGGCATCGGCAAGGTACAGATCAAAGGAGAAGAGCCCCTTCTCGGACATGAACACCAGCCGGGTGCCATCGGGGCTCAGGGAGGGGGCGAGATTCTGTGTACCGGCTCCCGTGGAGGGGGCCAAGATCAGACGGCCCACCTCGGAAGGCGGGGTACGTCCTTCCATGAGGGGGAGATATTCCGTCCGGACGGCCTCCGCCCAGGCCAGGGAAAGGGAATCTGGCCGGATTCCCAGCACGCTCTCCAGAGCTCCCTCCCAGCCCAACCGCAGGGCAGCCCGATAGATCTCCACCACGGCGTCGTCACCGTAAACCCCTGCGATGTAGGCCCACAACGCCTGCCCGAAGCGGTAGGGGAAATAACGGACCTCCCGATTCATCTGTGCGATGGTGGGGATGTCGTTGCGGCGGACGGCGTCCCTCAGCCACATGGCCGTCAAGGGATCGTCCCGCCCCACCGACAGGTACTCGGACATTCCCTCCACCAACCATCCGGGGAGCCTGGCCAAGCCTTGCATCCCCAGGCCCAGCCCCGACTGGGCCAAGTTGTATTGGAAGGCGTGGACCAACTCATGCCCCAGGACGTGATCCGTATCCTGATACGACCCGGTCATGGGCATGATCACCCGATTCTTCAGGGACTCGGTTACGCCGCCGGTGGATTCGCCGAGGAAGCCCTGCAGGGTGTTGGTCTGTTGGAAGTCCGGGTGATCGGCGTAAAGGATGAGGGGCTTGCGCTGCTCGAATTCATGCTGGAAGAGCCGAGCAAAGCGCTCGTACCACCTCTCGGCCATGCGAGCCACGTCCTCGATGAGGGGACCGGTGGGGGCGTCGAAATGGATATCGAAATGAGGAGTGGAAAGGACGCGGAAGTCGAACCGGTCGTAGCGCACCTTGTTGCGCCCGAAGTACTGGGCCTGAACCGGGGGGGTGATCCCAAGGCCCAAGGCCAAAGCCAGGACTGTCCCCGCCACAGGCCGTGTCCAGGGGAAGCCTTGCCACCCTCGCGGCCGATCCCGAGTTCCCATAATGTTTTCTCCTTGAGCTTGGGGCCTCCCTAGGGCAGGTGGCACCCGACTCACGATGTGGGGTTTCGTATCCATACACCGTCCCGTTCTCGGGGGTCCCGCCGGGGCCAGGGAATCCTCTGTCGGCCTGGAAAGGGGATGATGCAGCATGGGAGAGACACTTCTGGTGGCCACCGACGGTTCGTCTTCGGCCATGGGAGCGCTCCGTTTGGCAGCGTCCCTGGCCCGCCGCGACCGGAAACGGGTGGAAGTGGTGGCGGTGGTGGAGCCGGTGCCGTTCTTCGACGCCGGTTTCATGGTGGCGCTCCCGGAAATGGAGGTCTACGAGGCGCGCCGGCAGGCCCTGCTCCGGGAGGTTCAGGCCCAAGTGGAGGCGGTGGGAGGAGGTGGAAACTGGAACATCCACATCGATCAAGGTCTCCCGGCGGCCCGGATCGTCCAGCGAAGTCAAGACGTGGGCGCCACCCTCATCGTGGTGGGCAGGGGTCGCCGTGGCCCTCTGGATCGGATCCTGGGCACGGAGACGGCGCTACAGGTCATTCGCATCTCCCACGTTCCTGTGCTGGTGGTACCCGAAGAGGGAGGGGAACCCCCACGCTCCGCGGCGGTGGGGGTGGATTTCAGCGGCTTCGGGCCTCGGGCGGCAAGGATGGCCCTGGGGGTCCTCCAGCCGCCGGCCGAGCTGGTCCTGGTGCACGTCCTGTCTGGCCTGGAGTTTCTCCCCGGCCCCACGGGTGCCTGGCGGAAGGACTACGAGGCCGAGGTACGGCGCCGCCTGGAGGAAATGGCGGCAGAGTTGGGGGGGACAACCGGTGCTACCGTCCGGGCCCAGCTCCTGGAGGGGGAGCCGGCCAAGGAGATCCTGAAGTTCGTGGAAAAGCAGGGCCTGGATTTGGTCGTATGCGGCAGCCACGGGCTTTCCTTCGTGGCTAGGGTGCTCCTCGGGAGCGTTTCCACCCGACTGGTCCGCGGCTCGCCGGGGCCGGTATTCGTGGTGCCTCCCTTGGAACCCGTTGACGAGCTCCGGCCTGCCCGCGAGGGGGAGGCGGGCAAGGGGGATTCGGAAGAGCACCCTTGGGTGGTGCTGGTGGCTGAGTTCGCCCGGGCCGTCGTCGGAAAACGAACCAGCCTCGAGGTCCAGGATCCGGACCTGGGGGTCCAGGTTTGTGGGCGCGGGCTCCCCCTGCAGGGGGTCCGCTTCGACCCCCAGCAAGAGCGCCTCGAAATCCATCTTGGCGAAGAGGGGGTGTCGGGAGCCCACCTGAGCCACGCCCTGGCCGGTGTGGAAGCCCTCGACCTGCTGCGGGGACCGGAAGGAACCCCCATGGGACTGCGGATCGGCCTGCGGCGCGGTCAGGCCATCCTATCGGTGGTTTCGGACTGAGGAGGTGGTTCCGGAGGCTTTACAGGGTCTCCGGCAAATCCTAGGTTCCGGCCGAGCCGGGGGTGAGGTCAATGCGAGGCGCTTTCGGGCGCGCCCCCGGACCGGACGACCCATGGGGCATGCCGGGGGGCGTGGGTGCGGCGTTTATCCCTGAAAAGAGCAGAAGAGATCCTGGCGGGGGTACGGCAGGTTCGGGCCCTGGTGGTGGGCGACCTTATGCTGGACCGCTACATCGTCGGGGAGGTGGAGAGAATCTCGCCAGAGGCTCCTGTCCCGGTGGTGAAGGTGGAAGGGGAGAGGGTCGGGTTGGGTGGGGCGGGGAATGTGGCTGCGAATCTCACGGCCTTGGGTGCGGCCTGCGCGGTGGTGGGCTGCGTAGGGGACGATGGCGAGGGGGCTCTGGTTCTGGACCTGCTCTCCCGGAGGGGGATCGACGTTTCGGGCGTGGTGGTGCTGAAGGACCGGCCTACCACGGTAAAGACACGGATCATGGCCCGGCACCACCACGTGGTCCGGGTGGACCGGGAGGAGACCGCGGACGTTCCCGAGTCGGTGGCCCAGGCCCTTCAGGACGAGGTGCTCCGGCTGGTGCCCACGGTTCAGGGGATAGCCTTGGAGGACTACAACAAGGGGGTGTTGGTCCCTTCCCTGATCCGTTCCACCCTGGAGGCCGGCAAGGAGAGGAGCCTCCCGGTGGTGGTGGATCCGAAACGCCGCCGCTTCTTCGACTATTCGGGTGCCACCGTCTTCAAACCCAACCTGAGGGAACTGGAAGAGGCCTTGGGGGAGACCGCTCTTCCCGAGGATCCGGTTTGGCTGGAGGCCGCCCGTGCCCGGGTGGGTTGTGAGGTCTTGTTGGTCACCTTAGGCGACCGGGGCATGGCCCTGGTGGATGCCGAAGGGCGGCACACCCGCATTCCCGCCGTGGCCCGGGAGGTCTACGATGTCTCGGGGGCGGGCGACACGGTGACGGCCGTGGTCACGGCCGTGCTGGCTCAGGGAGCCGAGCCCCACGAAGCAGCCATCTTGGCCAACTATGCGGCGGCGGTGGAGGTGGGGAAGGCGGGGGTGGCGGTGGTGACCCCACGGGAAATCTTGCATCAACAGGCATGGACCTTGAGCGAGGAAGAGTCATGAACGAGCTTACGGCAGTGAGCACTCCCCATGCGCCTCAGGCCATCGGGCCTTACAGCCAAGCCGTGAAGGTCGGGGGAATGGTGTATTGCTCCGGGCAGATTTCTCTGGATCCGGTTTCTGGAGCTTTCGTGGGTGAGGATGTGCGGGCCCAGACCGAACAGGTTCTGAAAAACCTGTCGGCTGTTCTGGAAGCTGCGGGGAGTTCGCTGTCCCGGGTGGTCAAGACCACGGTCTTTCTGGCCGACATGGAAGACTTCCCGGCCATGAACGAAGTGTACGCCCGGTTTTTTGGAGAGCATCGGCCCGCCCGGGCCACGGTGGCTGTCCGCTCGCTGCCCCGGAATGCCCGCGTGGAAATCGAGGCCATCGCCGTCGTGCCCTGAGGTTCTTGGAAGCGGGCCCGCGGCAGGGGTACCGGCCGTGACGGAGGGAATAGGTTTCCTCGGAGGGGGGAGAAGGAATCCCCTCCGCCGGGCCGCCTGGTGTCGGAGCCTGGCGGCCAGGTTACCCCTGATGCTGGTGTTGGGATGTTCCACCGGCCGGGCCTTGAACCCCTTCGACCGCTCCCAGGGGCTGGAGACCATACGCCTCCGAGTGGACAACCTGAACCTTCATGACGCCCTCCTGGTGCTCCAGAGGGACAAGGAGCGCATCGAACTGGGCACGGTCCAAGGCCAGGGAGGGTTCAGGTATTTCGAGTTCTCGTGGCCGGAGGGACGCCCTGTGGACCTGGAAATCCAACTGGTGGTGGGAGACCGCTTCCGGCTCCCCCCGTTCCCAGCAGGGGTCACCGGGCAGCTCCAGGTGGTGATTGCTGCCGACCTCCACCGGAGTGTCATCCGACGGCGCTAGGGGCCCCCCATACAAGATGAGGCCACCGGCGCGGGATCACACCGTGTCCCCTTCTCCCCTGGATCCCTGTCGGAGGCGGAGCAGAAGGTCGTCCAGCAGGGCGCTGGCGCCGATCCTGAACAGCGCCGGACGGGTCCAGGGCCCGCCGAGGTGTCGAGCAGCCAACCGAAGCCAACGGAACGCTTCGGAGACGGTGCGGATGCCGCCCGCAGGCTTCAGGCCCACGGGAAAACCCGTCGATTCGAAGTAGGCCCGAATGGCGTGGGCCAAGGCGAGGCCGGCGGGGAGGGTCGCGTTCGTGGCCTCCTTCCCCGTGGACGTCTTGACGAAGTCGGCACCGGCCATCATGGCCACCAGGGCGGTCCTTGCCATGCGCTGGGGGTCGCCCAGCTCACCGGTGGCGAGGATCACCTTGAGCGTAGCCTCCCCGGCCCCTTCCCGGAGGGCCCGGATCTCGTCGTAGAGGCGTTCCCACTTCCCCCTGAGGGCCCATTCCCGTCGAATGACCACGTCAATTTCCTGGGCCCCCAGGGACAGGCAGGACCGGACTTCCTGCACCCGGACTTCCAGGGGGGAAAGACCATGGGGGAAACCGCCTGCCACCGTAGCCAGGCGAACCGTGGATCCCTGAAGGACCTGGCGGACCTCCTCGAGAAAGGCCGGAAAGACGCACACCGCGGCTGGACAGGCGGTTCCGGCGGGGATCCCCAAGGCTTTCCGCAGGGGCATGGGAAGAGGGTTACGGGCTCTCCGTGCCAAGGCCCTCACCCTGGTCACCGTGTCGTCTCCGGACAGACTGGTCAAGTCGAGGACCTGGAGAAGGTCCAAGAGATCGGAAGCCGCAGCGTCTTCGGGGGGCGGACCCCCCTCGGGCGTGGGGGAAGCCAGCTCGGCCAGGGCCGTCTCCAGCCAGGCGGGAGGAAGGGAGAGACGCTTGAGCCACGCAGGGCGGAAGGAGACCCCGGGGTTTGCCGGAAGGGGCCCGGGTGGAGGTGCCAGGGGGGGTGCGAGAACGGTCTCCTTCGGCCCGACCGGCTCCCCGCGGGACTCCGAATGGAAAGCGTCCCGCCGACTCCCATCCGAAGCTCTCCCCCTCGGGAACTTCTCCATTGGTCCCTACCTCTTCGCGATCTCGTGGGGCGGGGGCCGCCAGACGCCGGTCCGACCGTCCTGCCCCCTGGGTTGTTTTCCACGCCACGACCTTCGAAGAAGCTAACCCACCGCGGCGGCTCGGGGCCAGGCGGGAAGGCGTTTGTCTGGCAGGTTCGACCGGGGCTTTTCAAACCCCGGTGAATGTGTTATCCCCTATCAACCTACACCTACGGCCACCCTGGGCGGAAACGGTATGCGGTTCAGCCATGTCCCAGGGGGGCGGGTGTTCCGGTGAGGGGTTTCGGGGGTGGAACGGGGCTGGTGTCCCGACTGGTCTTCAAAACCAGCTTGCCCGGCTGATACCCGGGTGGGTGGGTTCGATTCCCACACGCCCCCGCCCCGGGTCCGGAACGCCCGGGGGCTCCCTGACAACGACCGGGGGGCCCTGGGACGCCGGAAGTCCCGAGAGTCCTGAGAGGAGATGCTCGAGGTCTTACGAACCAGGAGAGGGAGGGTGTTCCTGAGAAGCCACCGAGCCTGGCTGGCGGCGTTCTGCTTCACCGCCCTGGCGTCAGGATGGAAACCCTCTCCCCTGGAGGGTCAGCGGGCTCAGGCGGCCTCTGAGGCGAGTGTCGGTAGCCAGGAGGCCGCCTCCGACACCCTTCCCCCCCCTCCCTTCTCCCCAAAGGGGGTCTTCCTCCGCAGCCTGGTGCTGCCGGGGTGGGGGCATGCCGTCTTGGGTACCCCCCTCCGGGGGGCTTTCTACTTCGCCGCGGACGCAGCCACCCTGTTCATGCTCTGGAAGACCGATTCCCGCTTGAGGCGTGCCCAAGAGCGCCGGAGGCTCCTGGAGCGCACCCTCGAGGCCCGTCTCCTGGCCTCGGGTATGTCGCCAGCCCAGGCCAGGGCCGCCGCCGCCGAGGACCCCAGGGTCCAGGATCTGGTCTCGTTGGAGCGTGACCGGGCGGATCAGAAGGAAGATTGGATGGCCCTGGGAATCTTTCTCCTTTTCCTGGGGGGCGCCGACGCCTTCGTTTCGGCGCACCTGGCGGACTTTCCTGGGGCCTTGGTGGTGGAGCCGGGGCCCGCCGGGGGAGTGGCCTTCGGGGTGGCCCTGCCGGTGGCACGGTAGGGTCAGGTCCCTCGTAGCCGGTGCTTACGGCGACTGCCAGGGCAGCAGACGTGGGGGGCCTGGGGGCCCTTCGAGAAGAGCATAGGAACGGTGTACCACCCAATCGCCGGCGTTGAGATAGTGTTTTTGGGGGGTTACCTCGACCAAGGTAGGCCAATGACTGTGGCCGAGGACCACCAGATTCAGGTCCGGTTGCTGGATCAGGCGCTCGAGGGCCCAGGCTTCCAGGAAACGGGCCGTTTGGACTTGCTTGGCCAGGGCGGCGGGGGAGCGGTGGCGGGTCCGGCTCACCCGCCGGGCCAAGGAGGAGCCCACATCGGGGTGAAGCCAGCGAAACGCCCAGCGGGTGATCCGCCCCCGCAACACCGAGCGAAGGACACGGTATCCCGGCTCTCCCTTTCCGAGCCCGTCCCCGTGGGCGAGGAGGGTGCGACGGCCCCTCAGGTCCAGGATGACCGGCTCCCGACAGAAGCGAAGGCCGACCTCCTCCTCCAGGAAGCTCCCACCCCACCAGTCGTGGTTCCCACCCAGCAACACCACCGGAATGCCGCTGTCCACCAGACGCGCCAGGGCCCCCAGAGTCCGGAGATGCCCCCGAGGAATGACGCTGCCGTACTCGAACCAAAAATCGAACAGGTCACCCAAGAGCACCACTTGGCTGGCTTGGGTGCCGACGTGCTCCAGCCAGGCCACGAAAGCCCGCTCCGTCTCTGGCGGAACGGCTCCGAGATGCACGTCGCCGGCGAAGTAGACAGGTCCATCGTTCATGACCCAGGAAGCTAGGACAAGGGGCGGGGCCCGGGTAGATGGCCATCCCCCCTCCGGGGCGGGACGTGCCCGGCGGGCCGCCCTTGGGGGCGTCGTGCTCTTGGGAGCCGGCTGGTTCTTCGTCGGCTGTGCCGCCCGGACCTGGCGTGGGCTTGAGGTTGTACCGGCTTCCCAGGCTGCACGGATCCTGGAAGGACACGTTCAGACGGCCCTTCATGGGGGTCCCCGGCAAGTCGTCTTCCGCTGGGAAGCCAGGGAACCCGGGCTGAGGGTCCGGGGGCGGGGGGTGGTCCGTATGGAGGCCCCCTCCCGCTTGCGGCTCGATCTGTTCAGCCCCCAGGGCGAGACCCTCTTCCAGGGAGCCCTTGCGGACGAGGAACTCAGGATCCCCTCCTGGGCTCCTCGGGAACTGGCTCCGCCGCCCACGTTCCTGTGGGCTGCCCTGGGCGTCGTGCGACCCGGAGAGGGGTGGGCCCTGGTGGGGGGGGAGCGGGGTCGGGGGGAAGCCTTTATGTTTCGGTTCGATGTGGGAGACGACCGGGAGGCCCGGTTCTGGTTCGACCGGGGTCGCCTGTTGCGGGTCGAGGGGCGGGTTCGAGGTGGGGTGGAAGAGGAGGTGGAACTGCGCTGGAACGATTCATGGCAGGTTCCCATCCGGACTGTCTACCGGAACCTCAGGGAGTTCCGGGAGCTGGTTTTCAACCTTGAGTCCGAACGAGCTGTCGATGCCTTTCCGGCTCACATCTGGTACCCGGGCCGCTGAATTCCTGAGCCTGACGTTGGCGGTGGGGTTGGGGGGATGCATCTACGGCTTCCAGGCCGGAGCCGGGTTCCCGAGCTACATCAAGACTGTGGCCATCGTCCCCTTCGAGAACGAGACCACCCGCCCCGAGCTCACGGATGAGATCTTCCAAGCCCTCCTCAAGGAATTCCCTCGCTCTCAGGGGCTCCGTCCTGCAGGGGAAGACGTAGCGGACGCGGTGGTACGGGGGGTCATCACCCGATACGAGATCTCCACCCCCTCCTATCGCCCGGGGCAACCGGGGGAGGTTCCGGAGGTCCTTCAGCGCCAGGTGACCCTGGTGGTGCGGGTGCAAATCGTCAACCTGGTGGACAACCAGATCCTCTGGGAGAGCCAGAACCTGACGGTTCAGGGCCAGTACCTCGAGGAGAGGGAAACCGAGGATCAGGGACGGGCCATGGCCATCCGGTTGCTCGTGCGCCGCATCATAGACGGCGCCCAGTCCAACTGGTAGCTTTTCCACCGCTCTTGGATATGGGTTTCGGCCCCCACGAGCTCCCAAAGGGGAGGTGGATGGCATGCGGTACTTGATCCTCGTCGTCGCCCTGTTCCTTCTCTGGTTCTCGCTGTCCGGGCACACAGAGCCCTTGATTCTTGCCCTCGGGTTGATCTCCAGCGCCGGGGTAGGCTGGTTGGCCCATCGCATGGACCGGGCCGACGGGCATGCCTTCCCCTTGTCGATCCGGTGGGCCCGCCTGCCGGGGTATCTCGTTTGGCTTCTAGGAGAGATCGTGCGAGCCAATCTCAACGTGGCCCGCATCATCCTCCATCCGCGTCTGCCCATCAGCCCCATCATGGTACCCTTCCGGACCCGGCTCCGGTCGGCCCTGTGCCGGACGATCTATGCGAATTCCATTACCCTCACGCCCGGCACCCTCACCACCGGCACGCATGGGAATCTGCTGAGGATCCACGCCCTCACCTGGAAGGACGTGGACGGCAGGGAGGAAGACGAGATGGAAAGAAGAGTACTGGCCCTGGAGCGGGAAGAGGTTCTCGGGAGGGAGGCGCACTGATGTTTGCTGTGACGGCCGTCGCCGTTCTTGTGGTGATGTTCCTGGCCCTCTTGCGAGCTCTCCTGGGACCCACCGTATACGATCGGGTCCTGGCCTTGAACATGTTC
>JAUQOX010000326.1 GCA_030550695.1 Gemmatimonadota bacterium
CAGGTTGGGGAAGACGTTCATGGCTCCGCGCCCAGGGCAGGGGGTCCGAAGGGGTCCAGGTCGCAGCAAGCCCGCGGGGGTAGGGACCGCGGAGGCAGGAGCGCCGAGACCCGGCCTACAGGGAACGCCAAGCTAGTAGCTGATCGGCCCTGTGGCCAAGGAGGGGTGGCGACGCGAGGGGGGTGAGCCGATCTTGCAGGTCCAGAAGATCCGGATGGCCCTACGGGGGGCGAAGCAGGGGTGGGGAGGTGGGCCGGTGCCGCAAGGATTCAGGTCCGGGACTTTCCTCTTCCGCGGCGGTGGCCATGGACGTTTGGGTGACGATCCTGGGGTTCGTCTTGTGGCTGGCGTGGCTCGCCTGGGAGAGGGTGGGCCTGGAGCGGTCCCGGGCAAAGATCCCCCTTCGGGTAGCCGTGACGGGAACCCGGGGAAAGACCAGCGTGGTGCGTTTGCTGGCCGCCGTGCTTCGAGAAGACGGCAGACGGGTCTGGGCCAAGACCACCGGCTCGGAGGCCCGGGTGATCCTTCCCGATGGCTCCGAAGAGGAGGTCCGGCGGGTGGGCGCACCCACCATCCTGGAACAACGGAGGTTCCTGGCCCGGGCGGCCCGAGCCCGCGCGGAGGCCGTGGTGGTGGAGGTGATGAGTGTCCAGCCGGAGGCCCATGCCGTGGAATCGCCCCGGATCGTGGTGCCCCAATGGGTGCTGGTCACCAACTTCCGGGTGGACCACCTGGCGGCCCAGGGCGAGAGTCGGGAGGCGGTGGCGCGGGTTCTGGCCTTGGGGGTGCCTCGGGGGGCCCGGGCCCTGGTGCCCCAAGGGGAGTGGGAAGAAGCCTTTCGGGACGAGGTGGTGGCCAGGGGTGGGGTGGTGGAGCCGGTGGCCCCAGGGACGGCCTCGGGACCGGGGCCGCCGGGGGGCGAAGAAGGGTTGGCGTTCCCTTCCAACCTGGACCTGGTCTGGTGGGCAGCCCGGGCTCTGGGGGTGGAGGAGGAAGTCATCCGGAGGGGCTTGACCCGGGCCCGAGGGGACGTGGGAGCCCTGCGGTGGTGGGAATACCCTTCCCCGGGCGGCAAGGGATGCTGGAGGGTGGTCAATGCCTTTGCCGCCAACGACCCCGAGTCTACCTGGCGGGTCTATCGGCGGGTGGGGGCGGAACCGGCTTCTTGCGTGGGTCTGTTGGCCCTCCGGGGCGACCGGGGGGACCGCACGGCCCTCTGGGCCGAGGCCTTGGCCGAGGGCTTCCTGGACCTGTTCCGACGGGTCTATGTGGTGGGGCGCCACGCCCGGGCCCTGGAATGGCGGGTGCAGCGGGCCCTTCGGCGACGGGGTCCGGGAGGGGGTGGGGCCGGGGCGGGCCCGCGACTTCGGGTGTTGCCCGAGGCCCCGGCGCCGGCCCTCATGCGGAGGATCCTGGCGGCGGAAGGGGAGGCGGAGGGCCTTCTCTTTGGCTTTGGGAACATCGGGGGGACGGGGGAGTTCCTCGTGCGCCATTGGGAAACGGCGGGGACCCCACTTCCCCTTCCCCCTTCCCCGGCCGAGTCCGTGCACGATCTCGGCAACCACCTCGACGGCGGGTGAGACCATGACCATGGGGCTCGAACTACCGTTCTTGGGACTCCTCCTGTCTTTGGGGCTCATCGCCCTGACGGGGGTGTACCCCGGGGGGATCATCGTTCCCAGCTATCTCGTGTTGTTCTTCGAGGAGCCTCAGCGCCTGGTGGGAACCGGCGTGGCCGCCCTTTTGACGCTTTGGGTGTACCTCCTCGTCAGCCGGTACCTCATCCTTTTCGGAAGGCGGCGATTCGTGTTCCTGGTTCTGGTGGGGGGGGTGTGGGCGCTGGCCTGGAGGAACTGGATGCCTTTCCTCTTCCCGGCCTCCCAGGAGTACACCGTCATCGGATGGGTCGTCCCGGGCCTCATCGCCAACCAGTTCGAGCGTCAGGGGGTGCTCCTGACCCTTGGGGCCATGCTTACCGCCACAGTGGCCCTGGCCTGGGTAGGGCGCCTCCTGGGGCTGGGCGGTTGAGGAAAGGGGGGGGAGGGGCTCCGGGATGATGGCCGCACAGGAGGCTCCCATGAAGGGGAGGGACGGGGGGGCGGACGACCCCGGGGGGCGTCGGGCCGGGATCTCCTGTTTAGGGGTCGGCGGTGGGGGAGGACATCGCCACCCCCTCACCGCCCCCTTCCTGGTGGCCGGGGTGGTGAGCGTCGCGGCCTGGCTGGGCCTGGGCCGGTGGGCACCGCCAGCCACCGTCCGCTGGTCCGAGTCCATGGAGGAGGCGGCCCGGCAGATGGCCCGGGGCCTCCGGGCCGCGGCCGAGCACTGCCGGGAACGGGGGCTGGAGGTGGAACCTGCCCTGGACCCCCACGGCACCTGCCTGGTGGGCCCCTCGATTACGGAACTCTTCACCACGCAGGGGGACCCGGCGGCCAAGCGGACCACCTTGAACCCCGATCTGGCGGCTCTGATGGTGCACCTTCTGGAGCGGGGAGGCGTGGGGCCCGGTGACGCGGTGGCCGTGGGGGCCTCGGGTTCCTTTCCGGCCCTCCTCCTGGCCACCCTGACGGCGGCCGAGGTGTTGGGGGCGCAGCCCCGGGTGATCTTGTCTTTGGGCGCGTCCTCCTATGGGGCCACCCGCCCAGAATTCCACCTTTTGGCTTTTCACCGGCTGCTCCTGGAACGGGGGATCGTGGCCGCCCCCCCCGTGGCCGTGTCCTTGGGGGGAAGGGGGGATGTGGGGGCGGACTTCGATCCGGCCTTCCGGGAGCGCCTCCTGGGGGAGCTGGCGGGCCACGGTTTGGAGCTTTTGGCGGAGGAAGACCTTCGGGCGAACGTGGCCCGCCGGTTGGCCCTCTACGGGGTAGCGGGGAAGGGGGCCGAAGACCCCCTCGGTGAACGGCAGGCCTCGCCCACCGCCGGCGGGAGAACACCACCTG